>NZ_JBIWNZ010000014.1:205122-229399 GCF_044767505.1 Kitasatospora sp. NPDC101235 | reverse complement strand
GAACCCGGAAGCTAAGCCTTACAGCGCCGATGGTACTGCAGGGGGGACCCTGTGGGAGAGTAGGACGCCGCCGAACAATTCTTCAGAAGAACCCCTGATCCATTCGGATCAGGGGTTCTTCGCATTTCCGGTGACGTATCGTCGGGGCATGGACGATCAGACAGCGGTCACTGCGAACGATGTGCTCCGGCCCGAGCAGCGCGACGGCGCCCTGCGTGTTCTGGTGGAGGCCCAGACGGTGGACGGCCGGGCCGCCGTGTCCGAGCAGGGCCGGCTCCGGCTGCGGAACGCGGAGACTCCGCGCCCGGGCGTCATCCACCTCGTCGAGACCGAAGCCGGAGCCGAAGCCGAAGCCGAAGCCGAAGCCGTCCGCGGCTACGGCCAGCTCGAAGTACCGGAGAACCCGGCCGCCAACCCCGCCGCCGAGCTGGTGGTCGACCCGGCCGCCCGCGGCCGCGGCCTGGCCCGCCCGCTGGTGGACGCCGTCCTGGCACAGGCCCACCGGGCGGGGCGCGACGCGGTGGACTTCTGGGTGCACGGCGGCCACCCGGCGGCCCGGCACCTGGCCGAGGCGTACGGCGCCGAGCTGGTCCGCGAGCTGCGGCAGATGCGCCGCACCGGGCGGCAGACCGAGGAGGTGGCCGTCCCCGAGGGCATCGAGCTCCGCACCTTCCGCCCGGGGGAGGACGACGCCGAGTGGCTGCGGCTGAACGCCCTGGCCTTCGCCCACCACCCGGAGCAGGGCGCGTGGACCGTGGAGGACCTGGCCGAGCGGATCGCCGAGCCCTGGTTCGACCCGGCCGGCTTCTTCCTCGCCACCCGCGACGGCCAGGTGGTCGGCTTCCACTGGACCAAGGTGCACCCGGCCACCGCCACCGAGCCCGAGCTGGGCGAGGTGTACGTGGTCGGGGTGGACCCGGCCGAGCAGGGCAGCGGCCTCGGCCGCGCGCTGACCGCGGCGGGCCTGCGCCACCTGACCGGTACCGGCCCCGGCGAGCGCGGTCTGGAAACCGTGCTGCTCTACGTCGACGCCGACAATCCGGCCGCCGTGCGGGTATATGAACGACTGGGGTTCGCCATTCACGAGGTGGACCTCATGTACCGAGCCCGGTACCGGGCGAACCGGCCGGCCTAGCCGCTGCGGACCCTCGGGGACCTTCGAAGCATCCGGAGTCTCCGCTCCCGGATCTCCGGAGCGTCCTCGCACCGGATTCCTGAGCCTTCCGACTCTGCCGAAAGCGGTCGGGGCGGCCCCCCGAGCGGTCGTGGGCGAGGGACGGGGCGGCAACGCCCCTTGCCCCGACCGACTCAGCTTTCCTCCTGGCCATGCGGTGTTTACCGTGGATTCAATTGCTGCCGCGAAGATCACAGGATGAAGTCCGTAGTGTCTCGCTCGTGCAGAGTCGACCGCCACGCACCGGCCGGTCCTGTACGGACCGCGCCCGGAGGGTGGGCGTTGTCCCCGGGCCTGGTCCGGGGCGAGGGCGACGGCCCGCAGAGCCATTCGCGTCCGGACGCCGTCCTGCTGCTGGAGGAGCTGGAGCCCATGAGCATCCCCCGCCCCGTCTCTGCCCCGCTGTCGCCTACGGCCCGGATGTCCAGTGCGCTGGGTGTTCCGCCGGAGCTGCCGGCCACGGACGACGAGGAGTTCGAAGCGTTGCCGCAAGGCCGCTTCCTGGACCGCGAGCGCAGTTGGCTCGCGTTCAACGAGCGGGTCCTGGAGCTGGCCGAGGACCCGGGCATCCCGTTGCTGGAGCGGGCGAAGTTCCTGGCGATCTTCGCGAGCAACCTGGACGAGTTCTTCATGGTCCGGGTGGCCGGCCTCAAGCGCCGGATCGCCACCGGCGTCGCCCAGCGCAGCGCGTCCGGCCTCCAGCCGCGCGAGGTGCTGGACCTGATCTGGACCCGCTCGCGCGAGCTCATGGCCCGGCACGCCGCCGCCTTCCAGCAGGAGGTGCTGCCGGACCTCGCTGCCGAGGGCATCGAGGTGGTCCGCTGGTCGGAGCTGGCCGAGAAGGAGCAGGCCCGGCTGCACACACTGTTCCGGCAGAAGATCTTCCCGGTCCTGACCCCGCTGGCCGTCGACCCGGCGCACCCCTTCCCGTACATATCGGGGCTCTCGCTCAATCTGGCCGTCGTGGTGCGCAACCCGGTCTCCGGGCACAAGCACTTCGCGCGCGTCAAGGTGCCGCAGTCGCTGGCCCGCTTCCTGGAGGCCTCGCCCCAGCGGTACGTCCCGCTGGAGGACGTCATGGGCGCCCACCTGGAGGAGCTCTTCCCCGGGATGGAGGTGCTGGCCCACCATGCCTTCCGCGTCACCCGCAACGAGGACCTGGAGGTGGAGGAGGACGACACCGAGAACATCCTCAAGGCCCTGGAGAAGGAGCTGATGCGGCGGCGCTTCGGCCCGCCGGTGCGGCTGGAGGTCGAGGAGTCGATCGACCCGTACATCCTGGACCTGCTGGTGCGGGAGCTGAACATCACCGAGGCGGAGGTCTTCCCGCTGCCCGGGCCGCTGGACCTGACCGGGCTGTTCGGGATCGCCGGGCTGGACCGTCCGGAGCTCAAGTACCCGAAGTTCGTGGCCGGCACGGCCCGCGGGCTGACCGACGTCGAGTCGGCCTCCCAGCCGGACATCTTCGCCGCGATGCGCGAGCGCGACGTCCTGCTGCACCACCCGTACGACAGCTTCTCCACCTCGGTGCAGGCCTTCCTGGAGCAGGCCGCCGCCGACCCGGACGTGCTGGCGATCAAGCAGACCCTCTACCGCACCTCCGGCGACTCGCCGATCGTCGACGCGCTGATCGACGCGGCCGAGTCCGGCAAGCAGGTGCTGGTGCTGGTCGAGATCAAGGCGCGCTTCGACGAGCAGGCCAACATCAAGTGGGCCCGCAAGCTGGAGGAGGCCGGCTGTCACGTGGTGTACGGCCTGGTCGGGCTGAAGACGCACTGCAAGCTCTCGCTGGTGGTCCGGCAGGAGGGCGACACCCTGCGCCGCTACTCGCACGTCGGCACCGGCAACTACCACCCGAAGACGGCCCGGCTGTACGAGGACCTCGGTCTGCTCACCTCCGACCCGCAGGTCGGCGCGGACCTCTCGGACCTGTTCAACCGGCTCTCCGGCTACTCGCGCCGCGAGTCCTACCGCCGCCTGCTGACCGCCCCGCGCGGCCTGCGCGACGGGCTGGTCTCGCGGATCCACAACGAGATCGCCCACCACAGGGCGGGCCGCCCGGCCTATGTGAAGCTCAAGGTCAACTCGATCGTCGACGAGGCCGTGATCGACGCGCTCTACCGGGCCTCCCAGGCCGGGGTGCCGGTGGACGTCTGGGTGCGCGGGATCTGCGCGATCCGCCCGGGCGTGCCGGGGCTGAGCGAGAACATCCGGGTCCGCAGCATCCTGGGCCGCTTCCTGGAGCACTCCCGGATCTTCGTGTTCGGCAACAACGGCGATCCGGAGGTCTGGATCGGCAGCGCCGACATGATGCACCGCAACCTGGACCGCCGGATCGAGGCGTTGCTGCGGATCACCGACCCGGCTCACCGCGCCGAGCTGTCCGGGCTGATCGACCTCGGGGTGTCGGACGGGACCGAGTCCTGGCACCTGGGGCCGGACGGCGCGTGGACCCGCCGCTCGCAGGACGCCGAGAGCCGGCCGCTGCGGCACGTCCAGGACCTGCTGATCGACTCACGCCAGCGCCGTCGGGCTGCCACCTCGCGCTGACGCGTCCACTGATGCGAAGCCGCCGGAGCAGCAGGCCCGCGAGACTCTTCCGGGCAGCTGCTTCCGGCGGTCGGCCACCAGCTCCGGGGACCGCCCCGGGGGAACGGGGATCTACCACGCCATGACCGAAGCGCCGATGACGGCCCAGGCGGCCTCCACAGCGACCGCCGGGGACATCCTCTCCCGCCACCTCACCGTCCAGGCCGGCGCCTTCCTGCGCGCGCTGCCGCTGGCGGTGGGCGAGGTCGGTGCCAGACCCGGGACGGCCTCGATCGTCCCGTCGGCCGGCACCTCGGACCTGCTGCGGGCCGTCCGGCGGATCGGCGGGCTGCTGCACACCTTCGGCTCGGTCTTCGAGCAGACCTGGGCCCAGGAGTCGCGCACCGAGCTGCGCTGGCTGCTCAACCTGCTGGCGCTGGAGCCGGGCTACGTCCGGCGCTCGGCCCGGCTGCTGGGCGCGCTGGACTCGCTGAGCGGCACCGACCCGGACCGGACGGGCATGCTGGCCGGCCACGCGGGCGCGCCCAAGGCGCGGGCGCTGCTGGACCGGCAGCTGACCCTGGCCCGGACCAGGGCGCACTCCACGGCGCTCCAGGAGCTCCGCTCCGCCCGGCTGCACGCGCTGGCGGACCGGATGACCCTGCTGGTCGGCGAGGCGCCGATGCTGGAGTCGGCGGGCGGCCGGGCCCCGGCGGTGCTGCTCCCGCAGGCCGCCGCCGCGTTCGCGGCGCTGTCCGCGGGCGCCCAGCAGCTGCCGCTGCAGAGGGCCGCGACGCCGTACGGCGGGGACGGGCTGCGCCGGCTGGGCACGGTTCCGGCGTCCCGCGGGGCGACGGACGCGGACACCGCGCTGGCGGCCGACGACGCCCCCTGGGCCCGGCTGCGGATCCTGGTGAAGCGGGCCCGGTACGCACTGGAGGTGTGCGGCCGCCCGTCCTCCGAGCTGGACGAGCTGGACGTGGTGCTGGCCCGGCAGCAGGAGGCCGCGGACGCCGCGGTCACCGCCGCCACCGCGGCTCGCACCCCGCGGATCACCCCGGCGACCGCGTACGTGCTGGGCGTGGTGCACGCCGACCAGCGGTTGGAGGTGGAGTCGGCGCGGTACGCCGTCGGCCGCAGCTGGCCGGATCTGCCGCCCGGCCCGGACGGCTGGCTGGAGCTCCTCCCGGCCGACGCCTGGGGGCACTCCGCCGCGCCCGGGACGGTCTGAGTTGGGCGAGCGCCCGCGCACCGGCCGGGCGGCGGCGGGTGCCGCGACCGGGGCGGGGCGCGCCCCGGTGATCCTGGCGGCGGGCGCGGTGCTGTGGCTGCCGGGCCGGCTGAAGAAGAGCGGCCGGTTGGGGCGGCCGCGGATCGCGGTGATCCACCGGCCCAAGTACGACGACTGGAGCCTGCCGAAGGGCAAGCTCGAACCCGGCGAGGGCATGGCCGACGCGGCGCTGCGCGAGGTCCGGGAGGAGACCGGGTTCCGCTGCCTGCTGGGCCCGGAGCTGCCCGCTCAGCACTACCGGGTGCAGGGCCGTCCGAAGGAGGTCCGCTACTGGGCGGCGGTGCCGTCGAGCGGGTCCTTCCGGCCGAACCGGGAGGTGGACCGGCTGGAGTGGCTGCCGGCCGGGAAGGCCCGCGCCCGGCTCACCCACGACCACGACCGGCTGCTGGTCGACGCCCTGCTGGCGGTCCTGGGGGCGAAGCCGGTGCGGACGACGGGGGTGGAACCGGCGGAGGAACGGTGGAAGTGATCTCCCTGCGCCCTCGCCGTGACGCAACCGTTACTACCTGACGTAGTTTCCTGTCATCCGTTCGAGGTTCACTCCCCGTTCACTTGCGACCGGCTGTCGTGTCACTTACCCGGCCTAACTTCGGGACCACCGGAGGGCCGAACGGGCCCCGGACCACAGCAAAACCCCTGCTGGGCCGTACGCGTACGGTCCGCGCAAGGGCAATGCCACAGAAAGGGACACCCCTGTGAAGCTCCAGCGGAACGGCCGCTCCAAGGCCCTCGCGATCGGTGCCATGGCGCTCGTCAGCTCGCTGTCGCTCGCCGCCTGCGGGTCGGACAACAACAGCAACTCGACCGCGTCCAGCGGCTCCAGCGGCTCCGCCGCGGCTGCCGCGATCAACTGTGGCAAGCCCGGTTCGCTGATCGCCGCCGGCTCGACCGCGCAGGGTGCGGCCATGGACGTCTGGAAGACCAGCTTCGCCGCCGCCTGCTCCGGAACCACGATCAACTACCAGGGTGGCGGCTCCGGTGCCGGCATCCAGCAGTTCAACCAGGGCAAGATCCAGTTCGCCGGCTCCGACTCGGCCCTGAAGCCGGCCGAGATCGACGCCTCCAAGGCGGTCTGCACCGGCGGCCAGGGCATCGACCTGCCGATGGTCGGCGGTCTGATCTCGCTGGTCTACAACATCGACGGTGTCGACAACCTGGTCCTGGACGGCCCGACCGCCGCCAAGATCTTCGACTCGCAGATCACCAAGTGGAACGACCCGGCGATCGCCGCCCTGAACCCGGGCGCCAAGCTGCCGGACGCGGAGATCCAGACCTTCCACCGCTCGGACGACGCCGGCACCACCGAGAACCTGACCAAGTACTTCGCCGCCGCCGGCGGTGGCGCCTGGTCCTACCCGGCCGGCAAGGCCTGGACGGGCAAGAACGGCCAGTCGGCCAACGGCAGCGCCGGTGTCTCGGCCCAGGTGAAGCAGGTCAAGAACTCGATCAGCTACGTCGAGCTGGCCTACGCCCAGACCAACAGCCTGAAGAGCGCCGAGATCAGCACGGGCGCCTCCAAGCCGGTCGCGGCCACCGCCGAGAACGCCGCCACCACCATCGCCAAGGCGCAGGCCGCCGGCACCGGCAGCGACCTCGCGCTGAAGCTCGACTACGCGACCAAGGAAGAGGGCTCCTACCCGCTGGTCCTGATCACGTACGAGATCGTCTGTGACAAGGGCAACAAGGCCGAGACCCTCGACACGCTGAAGTCCTTCCTGACCTACACCGCCAGCGACGCGGGCCAGAAGGCCGTCGGCGAGAAGGGCTACGTCCCGCTGCCGAAGGCCGTGACCGACAAGGTCAACGGCGTCATCACCACCCTGGCCTGACCCGACAGGACCCCCGGTGGGGCGGCCCCGTGAGCGAGGGGGGCCGGGGCCGCCCCACCGGAACGCACCACACCCAGCACCACGTCCGGGGCACCGCCGCCATGGTGCCGTCCCCCTTCCGGGGCGGCGCCACCAGACCGGAGTAGACCAATGACTTCATCCTCCCCTGCCGCCCCGCGAGGCAGGGAACGCCGACCGCGCGACAGCCGCGTCGGCGACAAGATCTTCATGAACCTCGCCCGGGGCTCGGGCATCCTGCTGCTGGTCATCATGGCCGCCATCGCCGCGTTCCTGACCTGGCGGTCGGTCCTGGCCCTGAGCACCAACGAGGGCAACTTCTTCACGAGCTTCGAGTGGACACCGGACGCCCCGAAGCCCGTCTTCGGCATCGCCGTCCTGGTCTTCGGCACCATCGTCAGTGCCGTCATCGCGATGGCGATCGCCGTCCCGGTGGCGATCGGGATCGCGCTGTTCATCTCGCACTACGCGCCGCGCCGGATCGCCCAGCCGTTCGCCTACCTGGTCGACCTGCTCGCCGCCGTCCCCAGCATCGTCTACGGCCTCTGGGGCGCGCTCTTCCTCGTGCCGCACCTGGACGGTCTGACCAGCTGGCTCAACGAGTACCTGGGCTGGACGTACATCTTCGACCAGACCAGGACCGGCACCCCGCGCAACCTGTTCACCGTCGGCATCCTGCTGGCGATCATGGTCCTGCCGATCATCACCGCGGTCTCCCGCGAGGTGTTCCGCCAGGTGCCGCGGATGCACGAGGAGGCGGCGCTCGCGCTCGGCGCGACCCGCTGGGAGATGATCCGCACCGCGGTGCTGCCGTTCGGCCGCCCCGGCATCATCTCGGCCTCGATGCTCGGCCTCGGCCGTGCGCTCGGCGAGACCATCGCGGTCGCGGTGGTGCTGTCCGCCAGCAACGTCCTGTCGCTGCACATCCTGGACGCCGGCGGCGGCACCTTCGCGCAGAACATCGCGCTGAAGTTCGCCGAGGCCGGTGACAACGGCCGCAACGCACTGATGGCCTCCGGCCTCGTCCTGTTCGTCATCACCCTGCTGGTGAACGGTGCCGCGCGACTGATCATCGCCCGCCGCAAGGAGTACTCGGGGGCCAACGCATGACCGCCACCGTCGTCGTCGAGGACGCCCGGCCCGTCGGCCGTCCGCTGACCGCCAACCGACTGCCCAAGTGGGCCCCGGCCGTCGTCGCCCTCGGCTCGATCGCCCTCGGCTGCGGGATCGGCGCGGTCGGCGGGCTGGCCAGCCACCTCCAGTGGGGCCTGATCTCGGCCCTGCTCTTCGTCCTGATCAGCTACGTCCTCTCGGCCCGGGTCGAGGGCCGCCGGCAGGCCAAGGACCGGCTCGCCACCTCGGTGGTCTGGGTCGCCTTCATCCTGGCCGTCGTCCCGCTGGTCGCGCTGACGGTCTACACCGTCCAGCAGGGCATCCACGTGGTCAACGGGAACTTCCTGAGCCACTCCATGAAGGGCGTGATCCAGTCCGGCCCCGGCGGCGGCATCTACCACGCGCTGATCGGAACCCTGGAGCAGGTCGGCCTGGCCACCGCGATGGCCGCCCCGATCGGTCTGCTGACCGCCGTCTACCTGGTCGAGTACGGCCGCGGCGCGCTCGCCAAGGCGGTCACCTTCTTCGTCGACGTCATGACGGGCATTCCGTCGATCGTCGCCGGTCTGTTCGTCCTCTCGCTCTGGAACCTCGCCCTGGGCTTCGGCTACTCCGGCTTCTCGGGCAGCCTCGCGCTGGCGATCCTGATGATTCCGGTCGTGGTCCGGTCCACCGAGGAGATGCTGAAGCTCGTCCCGAACGAGCTCCGCGAGGCCTCCTACGCGCTCGGCGTGCCGAAGTGGAAGACCATCCTGCGGATCGTCCTCCCCACCGCGATCGGCGGCATCACCACCGGTGTGATGCTCGCGGTCGCCCGCATCACGGGCGAGACCGCCCCGGTGATGATGCTGGTGTTCGGCGCCGACTACATCAACAGCAACCCGTTCGACGGGCCGCAGCAGTCCCTGCCGATGTACATCTGGCTTCAGTACTCGCAGGTCAACAACGACTACGGCTACGCCCGTGCCTGGGGTGCGGCGCTGGTGCTGATCGCCTTCGTGATGGGGCTCAACCTCATCGCCCGAGGCATCGCCCGCTGGCGCTCGCCCAAGGGCGGGCACTGAGCGACCGACTGACGTACGAGACAGACGAGAGAAGCAACGATCATGGCCAAGCGCATCGACGTCAGCGGACTGTCGGCCTACTACGGCACCACCAAGGCCATCGAGGACATCTCGATGAGCATCGAGCCCCGCTCGGTGACCGCCTTCATCGGCCCCTCCGGCTGCGGCAAGTCCACCTTCCTGCGCACCCTGAACCGGATGCACGAGGTGATCCCCGGCGCCCGGGTCGAGGGCAAGGTCCTCCTGGACGACGAGAACCTGTACGCCTCCAACGTCGACCCGGTCGCCGTGCGCCGCTCGGTCGGCATGGTGTTCCAGCGCCCGAACCCGTTCCCGACCATGTCGATCTACGACAACGTGGTCGCCGGACTCCGGCTCGCGGGCGTGAAGAAGAAGTCCGTGCTGGACGAGGTGGTGGAGCGCTCGCTGAAGGGCGCCAACCTCTGGAAGGAGGTCCACAACCGGCTCAACAAGCCGGGGGCCGGCCTCTCCGGCGGTCAGCAGCAGCGCCTGTGCATCGCCCGCGCCATCGCGGTCGAGCCCCAGGTCCTGCTGATGGACGAGCCCTGCTCCGCGCTCGACCCGATCTCCACCCTCGCCATCGAGGACCTGATCGGCGAGCTGAAGGAGCAGTTCACCATCGTCATCGTGACCCACAACATGCAGCAGGCGGCCCGCGTCAGCGACCGCACCGCCTTCTTCAACCTGGCCGGCGTCGGCCAGCCGGGCAAGCTGATCGAGCTGGACGACACCCAGCGGATCTTCTCCAACCCGTCGGTCCAGGCGACCGAGGACTACATCTCCGGCCGCTTCGGCTGACCCGGAACCCCCGTCACGGGCGGCGCCGAGGCGCCGGGACGCGTGACGGACCGCGAGCTGTCCCGTGGTGCTGCATGGCGGTGCCGCCGCGGGGCATGGAGAAGGGCCCGCCCCCGAGATGTGGGGGCGGGCCCTGTCCGTTCGTGCGTCCTGCGGGGGCGTCAGCCCCAGAACAGGTGGACGAACCAGTACATCAGCGCTGCGACGATGGCGGCCGCCGGCATCGTGATGAACCAGCCGAGCACGATGTTCTTCGCGACGCCCCAGCGCACCGCGCGGATCCGCTTGGTGGCCCCCGCACCCATGATCGCCGCGGTGATCACGTGGGTGGTGGAGATCGGCGCCTTGAAGACGAACGAGGTGATGTACATGATCACCGAGGAGGTGGCCTCGGCCGCGAAGCCCTGCGGCGGGTCCAGCTCGATGATCTTGCGGCCGAGCGTCCGCATGATCCGCCAGCCGCCCGCGTAGGTGCCCAGCGAGAGCATGGTCGCGCAGGAGATCTTCACCCAGACCGGGATCCCGTTGCCGGACTGGTGGCCGGAGATGGTCAGTGCCATGACCACGATGCCCATCGTCTTCTGGGCGTCCTGGAGGCCGTGCGCCAGGGCCATCGCGGCGGCCGAGGCGGTCTGGGCGACCCGGAAGTTGCGCTTGGCCCGGTGCGGGTTGGCCCGGCGGAAGATCCACAGGATCGCCAGCATCACCAGGAAGCCGCCGACCAGGCCGACCACCGGCGAGACGATCATCGGGATGACGATCTTGTCGATGACCCCGCTCCAGATCACCTCGACGCCGCCGGCCAGCGCCGCGCCCACCATGCCGCCGAACAGCGCGTGCGAGGAGGAGGACGGCAGGCCGAAGTACCAGGTGGTCAGGTTCCAGGCGATCGCCCCGACCAGGGCGGCGAACAGGATCGCCATCCCCTGGCTGCCGGAGGGGGTCTCGATGATCCCCTTGGAGACGGTGTGCGCCACGCCGCTGCCGAGGAACGCGCCGGCGAGGTTCATCACCGCGGCCATCGCCAGCGCCGCCCGGGGGGTGAGCGCCCGGGTGGAGACCGACGTGGCGATCGCGTTCGCCGAGTCGTGGAAGCCGTTGGTGTACGTGAAGAAGAACGCAACGCCGATGACGGCGATGAGTGCTGCCATGTCCACGAGGGTCAGGACTCCTTGACGGCGATGGTCTCCACCGTGTTGGCGACGTGCTCGAACGCGTCCGCCGCCTCCTCAAGGACGTCCACGACCTGCTTGAGCTTGAGCACCTCGATGGCGTCGTACTGACCGGAGAACAGGTGGGCGAGCAGCTTGCGGTGGATCTGGTCGGCCTGGTTCTCCAGCCGGTTGACCTCGATCCAGTACTCGGTGAGGTTGGACATGCTGCGCAGGTTCGGCATCGCCTCGGCGGTGAGTTCCGCGGCGCGCGCCAGCACCTCGATCTGCTGCTCGATGCCCTTCGGCAGGGTCTGGATGTCGTAGAGGACGACCAGGTCGACGGCCTCCTCCATGAAGTCCATGATGTCGTCCAGCGACGAGGCCAGGCTGTAGATGTCCTCGCGGTCGAAGGGCGTGATGAAGGACGAGTTCAGCTGGTGGAAGACGGCATGGGTGGTGTCGTCCCCGGCGTGTTCGGCGGCGCGCATGCGCTCGACGATCTCCGCACGGGCCGACACGTCTGATCCCAGCAGCTCCAAAAGGAGCTTCGATCCGACGACGAGGTTCTCCGCCGCGGCGGCGAACATGTCGTAGAAGCTCGTCTCCTTCGGGGTCAGGCTAAAACGCACGGAAATCTCCGATGTGCGGGGTAGGGACTGAACGATGCTAGGTGCAACCAAGCGCAATCACGCAAACGGGGTGTCGGGGAAGGAGTCGGAACCTCCCCTTCCGTTCGGCTGTCGCACCGGCTGATCAGGGCCGCACCACCACGTGTGGACGTGAGCGGGCGATGGGGTACCCCCGGCCGGAGGCCGGGGGAGAGCGAACCAGGAGGAGGTGCGCTCTGGGCGAAGCGTCTGCGGAGCGAGGCGAGGCGGTGCGCTGAGCCCTCAGTCTGACGGAACCTCGCCCGGATTGTCCCCGTCGTGCGTACGGAAGACCGGGGCGCCGCTCAGACGGGTGAACCGCCGGGCACCCCTCCCGGGCCGCTCCGGCACATGCCGCCTCGGCCGTCGGAACACCACGCAGGGCCCCGGTGTTGGACACTGGTGGCCGACGCAGCCACCAGGCACTGAGACGAAGGCGGGGCCGATGACCACGACGCAAGCGCGCACCGAGCCGCAGCACGCGCAGGAGGCCGACCCGCACGCCGGCCCCACCGCCGCAGCCGCAGAGGGACATCACGGCGGGCACGGTCCGCACGGCTACAGCGCGCAGAAGGACGCCCACCTCAAGCGGCTGCGCCGGATCGAAGGCCAGATCCGCGGCCTCCAGCGCATGGTCGACGAGGACGTCTACTGCATCGACGTGCTCACCCAGGTCTCGGCCAGCACCAAGGCGCTGCAGTCCTTCGCGCTCTCCCTGCTGGAGGAGCACCTCCGGCACTGCGTCGCCGCGGCCGCCGAGGAGGGCGGCACCGAGCTGGACGCCAAGGTGGCGGAGGCCACCGCCGCGATCAGCCGCCTGCTGCGCAGTTGAGCCACGGGCCGTCCGCCGCGCCCGCGCTAGCCGTCGGCCTCCCGGTCGGCCTGCCCGGGTTCGGCCCGGTCCAGCAGCACCTCGTCGATCCGCTCGGTCGGCAGCCGGTCGCCGGAGCTGGCCGTCGCGGCGATCATCAGCTCGCCGGCCAGATCGATCTCGTCGAGGGCCGCGTCGTCGTGGCCGCCGCTGCGGCCGCCCGTGGACGACACCACCTGCACCACCCCTTCAGTGCCTCGCCAGCCCGGGCGGCAGCCACCCGGAGTCCAGCCTAGGCACCTTCGGGGCCCGTCCACATGGCACGGACGGGCCATCTCGGCGCCGCCGAAACGGGTGGCCGTCGCTCCCCGGACGGCCACCCGCCCCGGCGGCACCCCGTCTCGCCCCGGCGCCGGAGCGCTGCCCCGGCGGGCCAGGGCGGTGTCGGACCCGCCCCTACTTCGGGCTCTCCGTGGGCTTCATCTGGTAGATGTCCGAGGCCGAGGGCTCGGCCGCCTCCACCGGCTTGCCGAAGTCCCTCAGCGAGGTCGTCGAGGTCACCTTCACCTGGTCCTTGGGCTCCTTCGACCCGGCCACCCCGGCGAAGGTGAACACCTCGACCACCTTGCGCAGCCGGCCCTGGTCGTCCAGCCAGGCGTCGTACGGGACCTCCTTGACGGTGAAGGTCTGCGCGCCCATCCGCAGGCCGTCCCCGCCCCGGCCGCCGGTCGCTTCGGCCGCCTTCGCCAGGTCCAGGGTGCCCCGGTAGTGGTGCAACGCGACCCCGTCGACGGTCTCGGTGCCCACCGCCTCCGCCTTCTGCGCCCCGCGCAGCGCCCCCGCAGCCGAGGCCGGGTCGGTGGCGCCGCTGCTGACCAGGTTGCCGTCCGGCAGCTGGCGCACGTCCAGCTTGACCCACTTGCCCTCGGGGACCTTGGCGCCGCTGTTCTGGAGGTAGACGGTGCCCGGCAGGACCACCTCGACGATCTTCCCGGTGGTCGCCGCGCCCGGTGGCACCTGGACCTCCAGCCGACCGATCCGCTTGACGTAGTCGTAGCCGCCGGTGCCGTTGAACGAGGCCTTCTTCTCGGCGGACTCGGTGACCAGATCGGTCGCGGCGTGCGCGGAGCCGGTGCGGCCGGTGATGTCGGCGGCGTTGCGCACCGCCGTCAGCGGGTCCGCGGCGAGCCGGTCGGGGGTGCCCGACTGCTGGTCGGAGGAGCCGCTGACGGAGCCGCCGGAGCAGCCGGCGGCCCCCACCGCCAGGGCGGCGGTGATCAGGGCGGCCCCCGCCGCCGAGCGCAGGTGCGGACCCGGACGGCGTGCCGGCCGTCCGCTGCGCTGCTGGTCGGTCATCTTCATTTTTGCGACAACCCCCTCGGGCCCGACTGCCCCGCCGGACACCACCGGGTGGGCATAGCTCTTTCCGGGCAAACGAGTTGGGGCGCAAAGGGTTACGGGTCCGGTGCCCGGGGAGCGTCACGCAGCGGGCGTTCGGCGCGTTACGGTGAACCACGTGCACAGTGAGCTGCCGGTCGCACCCGGCACCACCCGGATGCCAGAACACCGCCTCGCGGTCAGCGAGCGTGGCTCCTTCGCCTTCGCGGCCTGCAGCTGCGGCTGGTACTCCCCGGCCCGCCGTTCGCGCGAACTGGCCCGTCGTGAGGGCGCCGACCACATCGCCGCGAGCGGCGCCGAGCCGGACTGATCCCGTCGGGCCCCGGGTGCCTCGGCAGGGCCCCGCGGGCGGGGTCAGGCCGCGAGGTCGGACTCCGGCGGCTGCTCCCCGGCCCGCACCGCCCCGCGCCCGCGCCGACGGCCGCGCGGACCGGCCCCGGCCCCGGCGCGGGCCGCGCCGCCGCGTTCGGACGCCCGGATCAGCGGGGCGACCGCCGTCCGGCTCAGCGCATGGCAGAACGGCACCAGCACGGCCATCGCGATCGGCGCCAGCAGCAGCACCACGGCGACGGCGAGCGCGAATCCGCCGATCACGTCGGTCGGGTAGTGGACGCCCATGAACATCCGGCAGAAGCCCTGAAGGAGCGCCAGCCCGCCGGCGATCCAGCCCAGCCTGCGGTTCACCAGGAACAGCGCCACCGCGACGCCCATGGTCATGGTCGAGTGGTCGCTGACGAAGGAGTGGGTGCCGGCCTTGCCGTCCACCAGCACCAGCAGCCCGGGATGGTCGACGAAGGGGCGCGGGCGGTTCACGATCGCGGCGATCGGCAGGTTGGCCAGCTCGGCGACGGCCACCGAGAGCGGCACCCAGAGCAGCCCGGCCATCGCCACCGGCGCGTCCGGACGGCGTCTGGCCTGGAGCCAGGCCACCAGGCCGAGCATCGCCAGGCCGATCAGGATGCCGTACTCGCCGATCCACGAGACCAGGTGGTCCAGCCACTGCGGGGAGCGCTTGGCCAGGCCGTTGACGGCGTAGAGCAGGTCGAGGTCGGGGTTGGTCGTGTCGGCAAGCGGCGTCGACACGCCGCACCTCCTTCTGGTCCGCTGCATCTGATCGTCATGGCCGGGGCCGTCCCGTGCGGGAAGCTGACGGGAGGCCACCGGAAGAAACGTCATTTCCGAGGCACAGCGTTCCACGGAAACGCGCGGTTATCGAAACTTGACTCAGCGTCCACAGCGCGCACACAGGTCCCGGCCGCACCGGCCCCACCGGGCCTACCGCCCCGCCCCGGTGGGGCTCGGGCCGGCCTGCGCGGGCGGGGCGGCGGCCGCGGACCGGCCGGGGGTCGCCGGGGCGCTGCCCGGCACGCCGCCCTGGGTGCCGCCCTGGCTCCCCGCGGGAGCGGTGGGCTCCGTCCCGCCCGGACGGCTCGGGGCGTTGACCGCGCCGTCGTTGTTGCGGGTCGGCAGCGCCTGGGCGCCGTCCGAGGTGACCCGGGTCGCGCCGATGTACTCCCTGGTGTCGATCTTGTCGTAGCGGATCACCGCGCCGGTGTGCGGCGCGTTGATCATGTAGCCGCCGCCGACGTAGATCCCGACGTGGTGGATGCTCCGCGGATCGCTCAGGTCCGTCGCCCAGAACACCAGGTCGCCCGGCCGCAGCTGATCGCGCGACGGGTGCGGCCCGGCGTACCACTGGTCGTTGGCCACCCGGGGCAGGGTGATGCCCACACTGGCGAACGCGGCCTGGGTCAGGCCCGAGCAGTCGAACCGCCCGTTCTGCGAGGGCAGGCCCTCACCGCCCCACAGGTACGGGGTGCCGAGCTTGGTCTGAGCGAAGTAGATCGCGGCCGACGACTGCGGGGACACCTCCAGCGGCGCGGTCGGCGAGGCCGGGGCGGTGAAGCTGCGGGCCATCGCCTGGATGTTCCGCACGTAGCCCTGGGTCTCCTTGTACGGCGGCACCCCGTTGTACTTCTCCACGTTGCCCTCGCCGGCGTTGTAGGCGGCCAGCAGGTTGGCCTGCGGGTCGCCTGGGTACTTCGCGACCCGCTTGGCGAGCGCGCAGTCGTAGGTCGCCGCCGAGGCGATCGCGTCCAGCGGGTTCCAGGGATCCGCCCTGCCGTCCCCGTCGCCATCGGTGGCGTACGAGGGCCAGGTGTCCGGCATGAACTGCGCCATTCCCTGCGCCCCGACCCCGGAACGCGCCTTGGGGTCGAAACCGCTCTCCTGGTACAGCTGCGCCGCGAGCATCGGCGGGGAGATCTCGGGGCAGAGTGAGCCCCACTTCTGGATCGGATCCTGGTAGGCCGCGGGGACCGTTCCGGGAGAGAGGGCGGAACGATTCGCCGACTGCTGCGGCGTCCCACTTGCCGCATAAGTCCCTACCGTCACCAACCCGATGAACCCGAACGCAACAACTCCCGCAGCGGCGGCGGCCGTACCGGCCTTCCGGAGTACCATCAGCACCATCCCGACGAATCGTCAGTCGAAGTGTCCCGGAAGGCGTTGCTCACCGCAATCATCAGAGATACGAACAGTGAGCGCTATCCTTCGTACGGCGTACATCCTCGCGTACGTGTCCGGCGTCTCACGACCAATCCGCGAGAAGTAGCCAAGTCGACATCAGATCTGGCCAAGAATAGGCCCCGACCCTTCGCGCGGGCCGGGTCCGGGCCCTTGAATTTGCCTGATCGGGCGGTGAGATGGAAATGAACCTGAGCAGCGTGCACACGAATGCGGTCAGCCACCTGGCCGAAGACCCCCCCAAGAAGCCGAACATCGACACCATCATCGGCGGAATCGCCCCGGACTGGGGGCCGTTCGCGAGCCTCGGGTCGGAGGCGCGGGTGATGGTCGAGGTCATCATGGCCGTGGCCATCCTCATCTGCCTCGGGCTCGCGGTCTGGGGTGCGGCCAAGCAGCGGATCGGTGCGACCGCGATGCGCGACAGTTTCGGCGCCGAACAGGGCAAGGGGCTGATCGTCGCCGGACTGACCGGCGTGTTCATCATCGGATCACTCGGCACTCTGTTCACCATTGTCTACGGCATGGCGATCTGACGATCGGACAGCAGTAGTCCGACCTGCCTGAGACCGGGTCCCCGTCTGGACCCCCTCCGGCAGTCGGCCCGCCAGGAGTCCACCCCCGTTCCCACCCTCCGTCCGCGCCCGCCCCCGGGCGGAGGGCCCCCGGAGCCGCCCCGGCTCCCCGCACCAGGAGGGCCGCCGTGCCGTTGTCCGACGACCAGCCGCGCACCCGTACGCGCCTGCCGGTCGGCGAACAGTCCTCCGCCCAGTCGAACCACCGTCAGTCCCGTCCACTGCGCGCCCTGCTGGCCGTCCTGGTCGTCGTCACCCTGCTCGTGGTGGCCATCGCCATCGCCAACCGCGTCATGCCCGGCGCCGGAAGCGGCGACGGCACCTCCGCCGACCACGCCGCCGCCGGCCCCGCCCCCAGCGGCGACCAGCCCGTCGGCACCACCGTCAACGGCATCCCGACCGGCTACCCGCACACCGAGCCTGGCGCCCAGTCTGCCGCCACCAACTACGCGGTGGCGATCGGCTCCGCGGACATGTTCCGCACCGACAGCCGGCACGGCATCGTCGCCACCATCGCCGACCCGGGCGCACTGGCGGGGCTCCAGAGCCGGCTCGACCAGGGCTTTTCGCCCGAGACGGCGGCCAGGTTCGGGGTCGACACGCAGGGGCGGCCGCCGAAGGGCCTGACCTTCGTCAGCCGGACGATCCCGGTCGGGGCCAAGAGCAGCGGCTACACCGCGGACAGCGTCAAGGTCGACGTCTGGTGCACGGGCCTGTTCGGGCTGGCCGGTGAGCGCTCGACCAAGCCGGTTTCCGAGGAATGGTTCACACTCAGTCTCAGCCTGCGGTGGACCGGGACGGACTGGAAGCTCAGCGACTACAGCCGTGCAGCGGGACCGGCCCCGATTCCGCCGGATCAGCAGGCCGCGACCGCCGAGGAGATCACTGGTGCCGTCGAGCAGTTCGGAGGCTTCCACTATGCCCGCTGACGGTAATCCGGGCGTCGTCCGGCGGACCATGGGCCGCGTGACGGGGGTCGCGCTGTTCGGCGCCCTCTCGGTCGTGGCAACGGCCCATCGCGCGCTGGCGGAGCCCGCGCCCACCCCGAGCTCCGGTGCGACCAACACGAGTTGCCCTGGCGTCCCGCTTCCTGGCAACGACGTCTACTGTGCTCCGCCCGGTGGTGGCTCCCTCCCCGGGAGCAGCACCGTCGGGACCGTGACCGACCCCCTCGGGGCGTTGGCCAAGAGCTGTGCGCAGGCCGCGGCGTGGGTGGTGCGGAAGCTGTCGGGGGCGATCGACGGGACGACGCAGGTGGACTTCACCAACACGTCGTTCCTGCAGCAGTACGCCGTGGTGTTCGCCGTGTCGACGGTGATCACGCTGGTGCTGTGGCTGCTGGCGGTGACGAAGCGCGCGGTGCGGGGGGCGCCGCTGACGACGGCGTTCTCGGAGGCGATCGGCTTCCTGTGGCTGACGGTGGTGGCGTCCGCGTTCACGCCGCTGATCCTGTACACCGTGGTGAGCGTGACGGACGGGCTGACCAAGGCGATCGCGGTCGGGACGAAGACGGACACCGGCTCGTACCTGGGAGGGTTCGCCGACACGCTGGAGAAGGGCGATGTGGGCGGCGGTCCGCTGATCCTGGTGATCGTGTCGCTGGTCGCGGTGCTGGCGGCGGCGGTGCTCTGGATCGAGCTGCTGATCCGGGCGGCGATGCTGTACGTCGGCGCGCTGCTGGGTACGGCGGTGTACGCGGGGCTGGTGGACCGGCAGCTGTGGAAGCACGTGCGGCGCTGGGCGGGGGTGATGCTGGCGGTGGACCTGGCGAAGCCGATCATCGTGGTCATCCTGGGCCTGGCGGGCGCGGTGGCGACCGGGGCCGGGGCTGACGACGACTTCGCCCGGGTGCTGTCCGGGCTGGCGATCCTGTTCCTGTCGATCTTCGCGAGCGCCGCCGTCTACCGCTTCGTGCCGGGCTTCGGTGACGAGCTGCTGAACATGCGCGGGGCCCGGGCCAACGCCGTCCAGGCCGGTTCGGCGATGATCAACGGAACCGCGAACCTGATGAAGCAGGGCATCACCACCCACGGCGACCGCGGTCCGCAGGCGGGTGGCGGGGGTGCCGGCGGCGGTTCGGTCGCGCCGGGCATCGCCGCCCACGCGGGCCGGACGCCGGCGCCACCGCCCCAGGGCGGGCCGCCGCAGGCCCCGGTTCCGATCCGCGACAGCAATCCAGCGAAGGGAGGGTGACGGGTAAGTGAGCAGCGAACCGCTCGGCCAGTACGGTGCCCAGTACGCCCAGCCGTACGTGCACCAGCGCCGCACCTACCTGATCGGCAAGGCCCGCCCGAACGCGCCGATCGGCCGGAACCGGGAGTCCGGCGAGATCATGCTGATCATCCTCGGGGCCTTCCTCGGCATGCTCTGGGGCCTGCTGATGCCGATTCTGCCGCTGCGGATCGGCGGTCTGGTCGGTCTGCCGGCGCTCGCCATCGCGGCGGTGTACGTGCCGTACCGCAAGCGGACGTTCTACAAGTGGGTGGAGATCAACCGCACCTACCGTCGGACGGTCCGCAGTGGGCGGGCGGTGTGGCGCTCGGACGTGATGGACGCCGGCACCCGGCTGGACGGCCGGGAGGTGGAGGTCGGCCCGCCGCCCGGGGTGGGGCGGTTGCGCTGGCTGACGGCGCCGTTCGGGCCGGACGAGGTCGGGGTGCTGATGCACCTGGAGCGGCGCACGGTGACGGCCGCGATCGAGATCGAGGGCCCGGGCGTCGGCCTGCGCGACTCGGAGGACCAGGAGGCCCTGGTCGACCGGTTCGGGACGCTGCTGAAGCACGTCGCCAACGGGGACGGCTTCGTGACCCGGCTGCAGATCCTGGCCCGGACCCTGCCGGCCGACCCGGACGCGCACGCCAAGGACGTCGAGCGGCGCGGTGACTCGTCCGCGCCGCGCTGGCTGCAGGACTCGTACGACCAGCTCCAGTCGATGGTGTCGACCTCCTCGGAGCAGCACCGGGCGTACCTGGTGGCGTGCATGCACTACACCCGCGACCTGGCCGCCGAGGCGCACGCGATGGGCCGCACGGCCACCGGGCGGCGGGCGCGGGACGACGAGGGGCTGGCGGCCGTGATGGCGCGCGAGCTGACCGACATCTGCGCCCGGCTGGCCGAGGCGGACATCCGGGTGCGCCAGCCGCTGGGCCAGGCCCGGCTCTCCTCGCTGCTGCACTCGATGTACGACCCGGACCACCCGATCGACCACATCCAGGCGATGTCCCGGCGCAACGCCTGGCCGGCCGAGCTGGACGCGACCCACCAGCAGTACCTGCAGGCGAAGACCCGTGAGTCGGCGACCCGGGAGCCGTGGTGCCACGCCACCGCGTGGATCAAGGAGTGGCCGCTCACCCCGGTGGGCGTCAACTTCCTGGCGCCGCTGCTGGTGCACACCCCGGACGTGATCCGGACGGTCGCGGTGACGATGGACCTGGAGCCCACCGACGTCGCGATCGAGCGGATGCTGACCGAGAAGACCAACGACGAGGCCGAGGCGAGCCGCGCGGCCAAGATGAACCGGACGGTCGACCCGCGCGACCTGGCCCACACCGGCCGGGTGGACCAGCGCGGCGACGACCTGGCGTCCGGCGCGGCCGGGGTGAACCTGGTCGGCTACATCACGGTCTCCTCGCGCAACCCCGACGCGCTGGCCCGTGACAAGCGGACCATCCGGGCCTCGGCCGGCAAGAGCTACCTCAAGCTGGAGTGGTGCGACCGCGAGCACCACCGGGCCTTCGTCAACACCCTCCCGTTCGCCACCGGCATCCGCCGCTGAGCACGCCGTACGCCCGTACGTCCGTCCCCGTCCACCGCTGACCCGTCAGGAGGCCGCCCATGGCGCTCGGCAACCTCACCGAGGCGTTCACCAGCCTGATGTTCGGCAAGGTGGAGACCACCCGCCTGCCGGTGCGCACCTCCACCGGTCAGGCGCAGGCCGTCTACCTGCCCACCGCCGCGCCGGGGCTGGGCGACTCCGGCGTGATCATCGGCCGTGAGGTGTACAGCGGCAAGGGGTACGTGTACGACCCCTTCCAGCTGTACGGGCAGCAGCTGCCCGCCCCGCACTGGCTGGTGCTCGGCGAGTCCGGCAACGGCAAGTCGGCGCTGGAGAAGACGTACGTGCTGCGGCAGCTGAGGTTCCGCGACCGCCAGGTCGTGGTGCTGGACGCGCAGGGCGAGGACGGCGTGGGCGAGTGGAACCTGATCGCCGACGCGCTGGGCATAAAGTCGATCCGGCTGGACCCGATGGCGGCCCGGGACGGCGGGGTGAAGCTCAACCCGCTGGACCCGGCGATCACCCAGACCGGCCAGCTGTCGCTGCTGCGCACCATCGTCGAGGTGGCGATGGGGCGCGGGCTGGAGGAGCGGGCCGGTTTCGCGCTGAAGGCCGCGCACGGCCACGTGGTGGCCTCGGTGAAGAACCGTCAGCCGGTGCTGGACGACATCATCGACACCCTGCGCAACCCCGACCTGTCCTCGGTGGAGTCGCTGGGCGTGGCGGTGGACGAGGTGCAGTCCTGGGGCCTGGACGTGGCGCTGGTGCTGGACCGGCTGGTCGACGGTGACCTGCGCGGCATGTTCGACGGGTCGACCACCGAGGGCATCGACCTGGACGCGCCGCTGATCGTCTTCGACCTCTCGCACATCGACCGCAACTCGATCGCGATGCCGATCCTGATGGCGATCGTCGGGGTGTGGCTGGAGCACACCTGGATCCGTCCGGACCGGAAGAAGCGCATCTTCCTGGTCGAGGAGGCCTGGCACATCATCAACAGTCCGTTCGTGGCCCAACTGTTCCAGCGGCTGCTGAAGTTCGGCCGCCGGCTCGGCCTGTCCTTCGTCGCGGTGGTGCACCACCTGTCCGACGTGGTGGACGGTGCGGCGGCCAAGGAGGCCTCGGCGATCCTGAAGATGGCGTCCACCCGGACGATCTACATGCAGAAGGCCGAGGAGGCGCGGGCCACCGGCCGGGTGCTGGGCCTGCCGCGCTGGGCGGTGGAGATCATCCCCACCCTGTCGCCGGGCATCGCGGTCTGGGACGTCAACGGCAACGTCCAGGTGGTCAAGCACATCGTCACCGAGGTCGAGCGTCCGCTGGTCTACACCGACCGCGCGATGACCGAGGACGCGGTGGCCGAACGGGTGCGTGCGGAGCGGCAGTTGGCGGCCGAGCCCGGGGTCTGAGGAAGTCCTCTCCGCGGGTTCCGCACCCGGCGGACGGCGATGGTTCGTCAGTAGGTAATCCTCTCGTTACGTCCGACGTCCTGACAGCTACGCGCGTTGACCTTAGGCTTCGCAGTCGCAACACATGCCCGAACGCCGACGCTGTCCTCAGCCGGTGCTCCTCCAAGGTGCAGGGGAACCCTTCATGCTCACCGTCAGATCCCGACGGACGGCGCTCGCCGTCGTCGCCGCCGCAGGTCTGTTCGGCACGGTGGTCGTGCCGACGGCCGCTCAGGCCGCCGATGCCAAGCGCCACAAGACCGTCAACCTCCAGCTGCTGGCGATCAACGACTTCCACGGCAACCTGGAGCCCCCGGCCGGCTCCTCGGGCACGATCAAGGAGATCGACCCGGCCACCGGCAAGGAGGTCGCCACCCCGGCCGGCGGCATCGAGTACCTGGCCACCGAGCTGCGCAAGGCGCGCGTCCCGGCCGACGACTCGATCACCGTCGCGGCCGGCGACATCATCGGCGCCAGCCCGCTCACCTCGGCGCTCTTCCACGACGAGCCGACCATCGAGGCGATGGACAAGCTCGGCCTGGACGTCACCTCCGTGGGCAACCACGAGTTCGACGAGGGCGCGCAGGAGCTGCGCCGCATGCAGGACGGTGGCTGCCACCCGACCGACGGCTGCTACGAGGCCGGCCGCACCTTCAAGGGCGCCAACTTCAACTACCTGTCGGCCAACGTCACCGACGAGAAGACCGGCAAGCCGCTGCTGGCCCCGTACTGGATCACCAAGTCCCAGGGTGTGAAGGTCGGCTTCATCGGCGTCACCCTGGAGGGCACGCCGAACATCGTGACCGCCGAGGGCGTCAAGGGCCTGAAGTTCGCCAACGAGGTCACCACGATCAACAAGTACGCCGCGGAGCTCAAGGCCAAGGGCGTCAACTCGATCGTCGCGCTGATCCACGAGGGCGGCTACCCGGCCAGCACGGTCTACAACTACGACTGCGGCGCGGCCGGCCAGGGCATCTCCGGCCCGATCGTCGACATCGCGAAGAAGATCGACCCGGCGGTCGGCGCCATCGTCACCGGTCACACCCACAACGCGTACGCCTGCAGCATCCCCGACCCCAACGGCGTCCCGCGTTCGGTGACCAGCGCCGCCTCCTTCGGCCGGCTCTTCACCGAGATCAACATGAAGCTGGACAAGACCACCGGTGAGATCGTGCGTCCCTCGGTCAAGGCCGAGAACCACGTGGTGCACCGCACGGTCGAGAAGGCGCCCGACATGACGGCGCTCGTCGACCACTACTCCAAGCTGGCCGCCCCGATCGCCAACCGCCCGATCGGCTACATCGCCTCGGACATCAACGGCCGCGGCAACAACGACCTGGAGAAGCCGCTCGGTGACGTGATCGCCGACGCGCAGCTCGCCGGGCTGGCCCCGGCCGACAAGGGCGGCGCGCAGGTCGCCTTCATGAACCCCGGCGGCATCCGCTCCGACCTGGTCTACAAGGACCCGTCGGGTGACCCGAAGCTCAACGGCGTGGTGACCTACGGCGAGGCGTTCACCGTCCAGCCGTTCACCAACATGATGCAGGTCAAGACGCTGACCGGCGCCCAGCTGATCCAGCTGCTCCAGCAGCAGGTGAGCGGCTCCAACGCCGCCGCGCCGAAGATCCTGCAGGTGTCCTCGAACCTGCACTACACCCTGGACATGCGCAAGACCGGTGCGGACCGGGTGGTCCTGGACTCGGTCCGGCTGAACGGCGCCCCGGTCGACCCGGCCGCCAAGTACCGGGTCGCGGCCAACGAGTTCCTGGCCGGCGGCGGCGACGGCTTCCCGGCCTTCGCGGCCGGCACCGACAAGCTGGTCGGCGCCTCGGACCTGGACGTCTTCACCGCCTACCTGGGTGCCCACAGCTCGGCCGCCGCGCCGCTCCAGGCCCCGGCGCAGGACCGTATCAAGATCATCGGCCCGGGCAGCGACATCGACTGACCGTGAGCCGGCTCCGGGGGCGTGTCCTGTGGGTCCTGTCGGATCCGTTGGCCACCCCCTGCGGAAGGGGGGGGGGGGGGGGGGGGGGGGGCCCCCCCCCCCCCACCCCCCAAAATTGGGGGGGCCCCCCGGGCGCCCGGCCGGGGGCCCCCGGGCCCCCC
>NZ_JBIWNZ010000014.1:0-205112 GCF_044767505.1 Kitasatospora sp. NPDC101235 | reverse complement strand
CCCCGGGGGGGGGCCCCCCCGCGGGGGGGCCGGGCGCGGGGGGGGGGGGGGGGGGGGGGGGGGGGGGGGCGCCCCCCGCGGGGGGGGGGGGGGGGGGGGGGGGGGGGGGCCCCCCCCCCCCCCCTTCCGTCATTCTGGGGCGGGGCCGCCGGGCAGCCGGACGGTGGCCAGCGTGCCCGGACCACCGTCGGCGGCCGGGCCGAGGGTGACCTCGCCGCCCGCCTCCCGGACGCTCTGCGCGACGATCGACAGCCCGAGCCCGGAGCCGGGCAGCTGGCGCGAGGACGGCGAGCGCCAGAACCGGTCGAAGACGTACTGGAGCTCGTCCGGCGGAATGCCGGGTCCGTGGTCGCGGACGGTCAGCACGCCCCGGTGCAGTCGGACCTCGATGGTGCCGCCGGGCGGGCTGTACTTGACCGCGTTGTCCAGCAGGTTGATCACGGCCCGCTCCAGCCCCACCGCGTCGCCGTGCACGTACCAGGGCTCGGTGTCCGTCTCGAAGACCAGCCCCGGGCCGCGCAGCTCGGCCCGCTCGACGGCCCGTCCGGCGATCTCGTGCAGGGCCACCACGGTGGGGGCGGGGCCGCTCTTCGGGGTGTCCGGGCGGGAGAGCTGGAGCAGGTCGCCGATCAGGACGGTGAGTTCCTGCATCTGCGCCTTCATGTTGCCGAGCAGCTTGGTCTTGGTCGCGGCGGGCAGAGGGCGGCCGGTGTCGTTGCTGCGGATCAGCAGGTCGACGTTGGTGCGCAGGGAGGTCAGGGGAGTGCGGAGCTCGTGCCCGGCGTCGGCGATCAGCCGGGTCTGCCGCTCGCGGGAGTTGGCGAGGGCGGTGCTCATGGAGTTGAAGGAGGTGGAGAGGCGGGCGATCTCGTCGTGCCCGTGGACCGGGATGGTGGTGCCGACCTCCTCGGTCCGGGCGATGTGCTCGACGGCGTCGGTGAGCTGGTCGACCGGCTTGAGGGCGGAGCGGGCGACCAGGCGGCCGGCGAGGGCGGCGAGGAGGATGCCGCCGACGGAGACGGAGCCGAGGAGGATCGCGAGGTCCTGGAGGGAGTCCTCGACGGGCTGGGTGGGGGTTGCCACCATGACGACGACCGGCACCGTGTACCTCGGGTCCATGGTCAGCCGCACCAGTGCGGGATCCCCGTTGGTGTAGTGGCCGTCTCGGATGATCGACTGGGTTGGCTTGAGCCGGAAGACCGCGGAGTCTGCCGGCTCGGTCACGATCGCCTTGGTCGCGCCCAGGGGCAGGCAGACCCCCTTTCCGGCCGCCAGGAACTGGGTGTCCCTGGGCGCGGCTCCGCTGATCTCCGGCAGACTTCCTCCGCGCTGGCGCTCCAGCGCATGCTCCGGGGTGTCGTAGCAGTCGAAGCCTGGCCCTCGCGGCGGCGAAGGAAGGGCCGCGCTCGCCAGGTCCGTCCGCACCTGGTTGTAGAGCTGCTTCTCCACGATGAACCAGCAGGCCAGCGCCGACAGCGCGATCGCCACCGCCACCGCCGCCGCGCTCAGGAAGGTGAGGCGGCTGCGGAGCGAGCGGGAGCGGAACCAGCGCAGGAGGCGCTGTCGGCGCCCGGGCGTGCGGGGCGGAGCCAGCGGAGGGGGCGGAACGGTGGTCACGTGCTCGCGCCGGTGGCCGGGCGCAGGGCGTAGCCGACGCCGCGTACGGTCTGGATCAGGCGGGGGACGCCGCCCTGCTCGGTCTTGCGGCGCAGGTACATCACGTACACGTCCAGGGAGTTGGAGGAGGGCTCGAAGTCGAAGCCCCAGACCGCCTTGAGGATCTGTTCGCGGGTGAGGACCTGGCGGGGGTGGGCGAGGAACATCTCCAGCAGCATGAACTCGGTGCGGGTGAGCTCGATCGGCTTGCCGGCCCGGGTGACCTCGCGGGTGGCGGTGTTCATCCGCAGGTCGGCGAAGGCGAGCACCTCGCTCTCGTCCTCGACGGCGGCGCGGGCGGCGGCCTCGGCGGCGAGGGCGTTGCGGCGCAGCAGGGCGCGGACGCGGGCGAGCAGTTCGTCGAGTTCGAAGGGCTTGGCGAGGTAGTCGTCGGCGCCGACGTCGAGGCCGGTGACGCGGTCGCCGACGGCGTCGCGGGCGGTCAGCATCAGCACCGGGACGGTGTCGCCGCGCGAGCGCATCCGGCGGACGGCGGTGAGGCCGTCCATCCGGGGCATCATGATGTCCAGCAGGACGAGGTCGGGCCGGTCGCGTTCGACGGACTCCAGGGCTTCGTAGCCGTCGGTGGCGGTGGCGACCTCGTACCCCTCGAAGGCGAGGCTGCTCTCCAGGGCGTCCCGGAGGGCGGGTTCGTCGTCGACCACCAGGAGCCGGGCAGAGGGGTGGCCGGCCTCGGCGGTGGTGCGGTCGTCGGCGGACGGGGTCATGGGCGGGTGCCCTTTCTCGTCGGGTGGAGGGCCTGCTGGGAGCAATTGTCCGTCTCAGGGGGTGCGGGTCACAGGTTCTGGCCGGCTTCGAGTTTCGGCAGGACCTGCTTGATGTCGTTGATCGGGATGGCGAAGCCGAGGCCGACGCTGCCGGCCGAGCTGTTGCCGGAGGAGCCGGAGCCGCCGGGCGCGTACATCGCCGAGTTGATGGCGATGACCTGGCCGTTGGCGTTGATCAGCGGGCCTCCGGAGTTGCCGGGGTTGAGCGCGGCGTCGGTCTGGAAGGCCTTGTAGGTCGTGGTGCTGCCGTTGTCGGACTGCGGGACGGTGCCGCGCAGGCCGGGCAGGAAGGGGAGGCCGAAGCCGCCGTTGTTGCTGGTGCTGCCCTCGTCGAGCTGGACGGTGACATCGCGGTTCTCGGCGCTGATGATGCCGGAGGTGACGGTGCCGGTGAGGCCGTCGGGGTTGCCGATGGCGACGACCGGGTCGCCGATGGCCATGGTGGAGGAGTCGCCGAGGACGGCGGGGGTGAGGTTCTTCGCGCCGGTCGCGGTGATCACGGCGACGTCGAGGGCCTTGTCGGTTCCGGTGACGGTGGCCTGGGCGGTGGAGCCGTCCTTGAAGGTGACGGTGATCCGCGCGCCGCCGGCCGCGGTGTCGATCACGTGGTAGTTGGTGAGGATCTGCCCGCCGGTGTTCAGGACGACGCCGGTGCCGGTGGAGGTGCCGTTGCCGCTCTTGACGGTGATCTGGACGGTGCTGGGCGAGACGGCGGCGGCGATGGCGGGCACGTCGGCGCTGCCGTCGGAGCGGGCGGAGACCGGGCTGGCGATGGTGCCGACGCGGCCGTCGGAGCTCTGCCGGTCCGCGGCGACCAGTCCGCCGGTGACCCCGCCGAGGACGGCGGCGACCGCGGCGACGGCGGTGACCATGGCGAGCCGGCCGCGCAGCAGTCCTCGCCGGGCCCGGCTGCCGCGGTCCCCGGGGCCCCCGGGGCCCCCGGGGCCGAGGATCGTGGGCGGCTCGGGCGGAATCGGCGGGGGCGGCGGCGGTCCGTCGAAGCCGCCGTCGGAGTGGTCCTCCAGGTAGCTGTACCTGTACCCGTCCGGGCCGGAACCGCTGTCCGGGCCGCCGACGGCCGGGCCGCTGCCGAGCACGGTGCCCTCGATCACCCGGGGCTCCTGGGACCGGTACGGGTCGTACTGCTCGTGGGCCTGGCCGGGGCCGTACTGCTCGCTGGGGTACCGCTGCTGTTCGCTCATGTCGACCAAGCTCGGCCCGGTGCATGAGGAGTGCATGAGAACCGGCTCAGAACGGGGAGAGAAGCCCGTTGGGTTCTCATAAAGCCTGGTCAGGCCACCCGCAGAGCGGAATCGGTTACTCCGGTACCGGTCGGCCGGGGGCGTTGCCGTCGCAGCCGCAGGAGCGGCGGATGACCAGCCGGGACGGGAACGTGCGGACCCGCTCGGTGTCCGATCCGGGCACCATCAGCGAGTCGTCCAGCACCAGGTCCACGGCGGCCCGGGCCATCGCGTCGCGGTCGGAGGCGACGGTGGTCAGCGGCGGGTCGGCGAGCGCGGCCTCCGGTACGTCGTCGAAGCCGGCCACCGCGAGGTCCTCCGGGACCCGCAGGCCGACCTCGCGGGCGGCCCGCAGCACGCCGATCGCCTGGTCGTCGGTGGAGCAGAAGATCGCCCGCGGCCGGTCCGGCGAGCGGAGCACGCCGAGCGCGACGTCGTAGGCGCCGTAGCGGTGGAAGGGCGCGTCGATCAGGTGCGGCTCGGTGGGGACGCCGTGCGCGTCCATGGCGCGTTGCCAGCCCTCGACGTGGTCGATGACCGGGTCGCCGGGGGCGGGGGACTCGACCGGGCCGCCGAAACAGGCCACGTACGGGTGCCCGTGCACCTCCAGCAGGTGGCGCACGATCGCCTCGGCGCCCGCCACGTCGTCGGTGACCACCGCGACGTCGTCGATCGCCTCGGGCCGGCGGTGCAGCAGCACCACCTTGGCGCCCTCCATCGCGGCGAACTCCTCGGCGGCGCGCTGCGAGGGGCCCTGACTGACCAGGATCAGGCCGGAGACGCGCATCCCGAGGAAGGCGCGGACGTAGTGCACCTCGCGGTCGTCCACGTAGTCGGAGTTGCCGATCAGCACCAGCTTGCCGCGCTCGGAGGCGGCCCGTTCCACGGCGTGCGCCATCTCGGCGAAGAAGGGCTGGCGGGCGTCCGGGACGACCATGCCGATCAGGTTGGTGCGGCGGGAGGCCATCGCCTGGGCGACGCTGTTCGGCCGGTAGCCGAGCTGCTCGATCGCCGCGAGGACCTTCTCCCTGGTCGCGGGCGCGACCGGGCGCGGCCCGTTGTTGATGACGTAGCTGACGACCGCGGTCGAGGTACCAGCCAGCCGGGCTACATCGTCGCGCGTCACTTTGGCCACGGGGGGAGTCTACGCGTGTGGCCTCCGGGGTGGCAGTGGGACCTGGGACCTCGTTCGGCAGGCCGTCGGGCGGCTCCGGGAGGAACCGGACAAGCCGGGCGGGGGACGGCCCGCCCGGCTTGTCCGGTTCTCGGACGGGCCCGGGCCTCAGGCGTCCAGGGGCGCGGCGGGGCGTTGGGCGAGCTCCGGCCGTTCGCCCTTCTCGGGCTTCTCCGGGACGACGAAGCGGTAGCCGACGTTGCGCACGGTGCCGATCAGCTGCTCGTGCTCCACGCCGAGCTTGGCGCGCAGCCGCCGGACGTGCACGTCCACCGTCCGGGTGCCGCCGAAGTAGTCGTAGCCCCAGACCTCCTGGAGCAGCTGCGCCCGGGTGAAGACCCGCCCGGGGTGCTGCGCGAGGTACTTGAGCAGCTCGAACTCCTTGAAGGTGAGGTCGAGCGCCCGGCCCTTGAGCTTGGCGGAGTAGGTGGCCTCGTCGACCGAGAGGTCGCCGTTGCGGATCTCCATCGGGCCCTCGTCGGTGACGACCTGGAGCCGGCCGAGCGCGAGCCGCAGCCGGGCCTCGACCTCGGCCGGGCCGGCGGTGTCCAGCAGGACGTCGTCGATGCCCCACTCGGCGGTGACGGCGGCCAGGCCGCCCTCCGTGACCACCAGGATCAGCGGGCAGCCGATGCCGGTGGAGCGCAGCAGCTGGCAGAGGCTGCGGATCTGCGGGAGGTCACGCCGGCCGTCGACCAGGATGACGTCCGCGCTGGGGGTGTCCACCAGGGCCGCGCCCTCGGCGGGGGCCACCCTGACGTTGTGCAGCAGCAGTCCGAGAGCGGGCAGTACCTCGGCGGAGGGCTGCAGCGCATTGGTGAGGAGGAGGAGAGAACTCATACCCGGTGGTCCCCTTTCCGGGTCGTCGCGGTCGCGTTACGGCTGCCGCCACAGCCGGATGGCGCACGTGCTGAGGGGGAGGGGAGGACGGCGGTCGCCCGCGGCGAACCGAGGGAGCGCACGGCGTGCAGGGCGCGACGGCGGGTCCGCCGGGGGTCCCGCAACCCCTGGCGCACCGTTTCTGCCCTGTTCATCACCGTGAACCCTCCGGTCTGGTCCGGTGCCGGGTGGCGGCCCGGTGCCGGGTGGCGGTGCCCCGGCCGGCCGGGGCACGTCGTCGTGCCGCGTCAGGCGGGGCGGTTCCTGCTGCGCGCCGGGGGTGGGCCGACGAATCGCAAGAACGTCCGTACTGGCGTCCTGAAAGCACAAAAGGACCCGGGGGCGACTCTGCCCGGATCCCTCATGGTGGTCGAGGATAGCCGACCCCGCCCCTCGGCCGGGAGTGCGGGAAGCCGGCGGTTCGCCTCATTCGGGCGTGCACCGCGTGCGGCTGGACACAACGTCGAGCGCCGGTCCGGCGCCCCTCGACGGCGGTCCGGTGGGAGGCCGGTGCCCGTCCGGCCAGGGCGATTGCCGCTCGTGGCGGCGGACACGCCATCATGGGGACGCACATCGGAGGCGCTGTTCGGGTCCATCGTTCGGGTGGTCGGACGGCCGGCGCGGTGGCGAGCCGGACCGGGGCACCGGGACCGGGCGAGGACGACGAGAAGGGGTGGCCCGATGGGCGCGACCACCGAGCCCGCGAGCGGCGCCCGGGTGCGCGGGACGATCCGCTACTGGGCGGCGGCGAAGTCCGAGGCCGGGCTGGCCGAGGAGCCGTACGAGGCGGCGACCCTGGCGGAGGCGCTGGCGGCGGCCAAGGAGCGGCACGCCGACCGGCCGAAGCTCGTCCGGCTGCTCGGGCACTGCTCGTACCTGGTCGACGGGGCCCAGGTGGGCGGCCGCGACCACGCGGCCGTCGCCCTGACCGAGGGCGGGACGGTAGAGGTCCTCCCGCCGTTCGCGGGAGGCTGAGCGGCGTGACGGACATGAACAACCCGAACCACCCGAACCACGGCGGCCACGGCGAGTGGCCGCAGCAGCCCCACCGAACGCAGCAGCCGTACCCGCCCCAGGCGCAGCAGCAGCCGCATCCGCACTTCCCGCCGCAGCAGCCGGGCCACCAGCCGCCGTACGGCTACCCGGTGGACGACGCGGCGGCGACCGCGGTGCTGCCGGTGGTGCCCGCGTTCGACGACGCGGCCGCGACCACCCTGCTGCCGCCGGTACCGGCGACGGACGACGCCGAGGCGACGGCGCTGCTGCCGCCGGTGGTGGTGTCCGGTGCGATGCCGGTCGGGTCGCAGCAGCCCCAGCAGCCCCAGCAGCCCCAGCAGCATCAGCGGCGTCGGCAGCCGGAGCAGCCTCAGCAGTCGCATCAGCCCCAGCGGCGTCGGCAGCCGGAGCAGCCCCAGCCGGACCCGACGATCCAGCTCCAGCAGCCGCCGAGGCCCCGGGCCCGGCACGCGGCCCCGGCGCCGCAGCCGGCCCCCGCGCAGCAGGTGGCGGCGGAGGCCTTCGACCCGCCGACCATGACGCTCAAGCGTCCGACCGCCCCCGGCCCGCTGGGCGTGGCCGGTGTCCCGGGCCCGCTGGGCGCCCCCGCCGCACCGCCGTACGCGGCCGTCCCGCCGCAGTCCGCGCAGCCCGCCGTCCCGCCGCAGTCCGCGCAGCCCGCCGGCCCGCGCGGCCGGACCGGCTCGCCGATCATCGACCCCGGCCTGCAGCCGGCGCTGATCACCGCCGGCGCGGCCGCGCTGCTGGCCGGCGGCGCCGCGCTCGGGCAGATCGCGCTGGCCCTGGTGGTCGCGCTGCTCCAGCTGCTGACGGCGGCCGGCTGGTTCCGGCTGAACGGCATGTGGCCCGCCCGGCAGGGCATCCTGCTCGCCGCGCTGGCCGGCTTCACGGCGGACGTGGCGGTGCTGCTGGCGGACTCCGACGGCGGCGTGGCGGCCGTGGTGGGCACCCTGGGCGGGTTCTTCCTGCTCGTGCTGGTGCTGCAGACGTTCCGCCCGTCGGACCCGAAGGAGCGGTTCTACGCGCTGACCGTGCTCGGTTCGGCCACCGTGGTGACGGCGCTGTGCACCGCGCTGCTGCTGGCCGACTGGGTGCCGGCCGGGGTGGGCGCGGTCGCGCTGGCCACCCTGCTGGCCGCGGCGCCGCTGCCCGGGCCGAAGCAGCTGGGCCCGGTGCTGGGCCTGGCCGCGGCGGTGGCACTGGGCCTGCTGGTCGGGGCGCCGGTGGCGCTCGGCGCGCTGGCCGGGCTGGGCGCGCTGGTCGGCCGCCGGGTCGCGGCGTACGACTTCCCGTCCCGCTTCGTGCACATGACGGCGGGCGTGGCGCTGCCGCTGGCGGTGGCCGCGCCGCTGATGTGGATCGCCACCGAGCTGCTGGCCTGACCCTTCCGTCCAGGCCGCTTCGGATCGACGTCCCGCCCCGGAACCATGTTCCGGGGCGGGACGTCGTACGGTCGTGCGAGGGCGGACGTGTCCTGCGTCCGCCATGGAACGGTGAGCGACCCACTGCGAACGACCGCAGCGACGAACGACCACAGCGGCGAACGACGACGGCGACCGGCGACGACAGGGGACACGATGCGCGGATGGCTGAAGGCCACGATCGGCCTGGCGGTGCTCTCCGGCCTGCTGCTGGGCGCCGACCGGATCGCGGTGGGCGTGGCCGAGGACGAGGCCGCCGACCGGATCGTGAAGAGCGGCCGGATGAGCCAGCGCCCGGACGTCTCGATCGGGGGCTTCCCCTTCCTCACCCAGGTGCTGTCGATGAAGCTGGACGACGTCCGGATCTCCTCCGACGGCCTGACCGTCGGCGACGGCAGCCACCAGGTGGCGCTGCACTCGTTCAAGGCCCGGCTCTCCGGTGTCGAGGTCGGCGACAGCATGAGCAGTGCCACGGTGGACAGCGGCACCGGCAGCGGGGTGATCTCCTACCCGGACCTCGCGCAGCTGCTGCCGCCCGCCTCCCAGCTGCTGCACGGGGCGAAGCTGCCGGTGGGCGGCAATTCCCGGCTGACCCTGTCCTACGCCGGTCCGGGCAAGGTCAAGGCCTCGCTGGGACCGATCGCGATCGGCGAGGGCACCGTGCACAACAAGGGGAACACCGTCACGGTGGACGGCTTCCGGCTGAGCTCGCTGGCGGGAATGGTGGCCGGCGTCACCAACCAGCAGGTCGAGCCGATGAGTTTCACCCTGGACTCGCTGCCGGCCGGGCTGAAGCTGGCTGACAAGGAGGGCGGGGAGGGCGGTGACGGCGGCGTGACGCCGCTGCCGGAGGGCCTCCAGCTGACCTTCGACGGCAAGGGCGTCAAGCTCCTGGGCTGATCCCCGGCCCTTCGTCGGGCCCGGCCCGGGCCACCTGCCGACCCGTTCCCGGCCCTGCCGAATCGTTCCGCTCCGCGAGACGCGCTGTCCAGCGCGGACCGCGGAGCGGTGCCGTTTCCGCCCCGTGCATGCCGCCGGAGGGCCTCCGGCCGGGCCCCCCGAGGCCGAGCCGGGGCTAAATCCCAGCATCCGGTTGTTTTGATCCCACCATTCGATACGCTGATGACAGCGGGCCTCCGGTGTCCCTAGCATCGTCGGCATGAAGCGACAGACGGATCTCACGAAGCGGCGGGCGGTAGACCTGTGCCGCGTGGCCGCCTGTCTGTGTCGAATGCGCTGATTCGGCGTCCTGGCAGGGCAGTTGACGCCCGCCGCCGATCTTCCCGGCGACCGCGCCCGGCTCTGCGGGCGGGCAGTCGCCGATGTACTCCGCAGTTTCCTGCCCGGTTGCCCCGGTCCACCCCCTCGTCCCGGTATTCGGACTGGATTTCGGGCCGCACCCACCCGGGCACCCTTGCAGCACCCTCCTGACCAGCACCTTCCGCACAACCGCCCTCGGATGGAGAACACCACCATGAGCCGCAGCGACGTCCTGGTCGACGCCGACTGGGTCCAGGCCCACCTGGACGACCCGAAGGTCGTCATCGTCGAGGTCGACGAGGACACCTCCGCGTACGAGAAGAACCACATCCGCAACGCCGTCCGGATCGACTGGAAGCAGGACCTCCAGGACCCGGTCCGCCGCGACTTCATCGACCAGGCCGGCTTCGAGGCGCTGCTCAGCGCCAAGGGCATCGCCAACGACGACACCGTCGTCCTGTACGGCGGCAACAACAACTGGTTCGCCTCGTACGCCTACTGGTACTTCAAGCTGTACGGCCACGGCGACGTCCGCCTGCTGGACGGCGGCCGCAAGAAGTGGGAGCTGGACTCCCGCGACCTGGTCGCCGAGGTGCCGGCCCGCCCCGCCACCGAGTACAAGGCGCAGGCCGCCGACTCCTCGATCCGCGCCTTCCGCGACGACGTGATCGCCGCCATCGGCAACCTGAACCTGGTCGACGTGCGCTCGCCCGACGAGTTCTCCGGCAAGCTGCTCGCCCCGGCCCACCTCCCGCAGGAGCAGTCGCAGCGCCCCGGTCACGTGCCGAGCGCCCGCAACATCCCGTGGGCCAAGAACGCCAACGACGACGGCACCTTCAAGAGCGACGACGAGCTCAAGGCGCTGTACGAGGCCGAGGGCATCGACCTGGCGAAGGACACCATCGCCTACTGCCGCATCGGCGAGCGCTCCGCGCTCACCTGGTTCGTGCTGCACGAGCTGCTCGGCCAGGAGAACGTCAAGAACTACGACGGCTCGTGGACCGAGTACGGCAGCCTCGTCGGCGTGCCGATCGAGCTCGGCAGCAACTGAGCCCCAGGCTCGACCCGTAAGTCAGAAGGGAAGAACAGACATGTGCGGTGCGAAGGCCGGCGGCCCGGACCTGGCAGGAGTTGACGTGGCGAACGAGACGATCATCCAGGGTTCGGTGACCCGCGACGGTGAGCCGGTCAACGGCTACGTCCGGCTGCTGGACGAGGGCGGCGAGTTCACGGCCGAGGTGCCCACCTCGGCGACCGGCCAGTTCCGGTTCTTCGCCCGCCCGGGCAAGTGGACCCTGCGCGCGCTGGTGCCGGGCCAGACCGTGGACCGTCAGGTGGTGGCCTCCCAGGGCACCGCCGTCGAGGTCGCGATCGCGGTCTGACCGGAGCCGGAACCAGTCCGGACCACCCCGAGGGCCCCTGCCGCGCAGGGGCCCTCGGCCGTACCGTGGAGGGGTGCAGGCAAGGCGTCGGCGGCGCTACTACTACGCCATGATGGGCGTGTGCCTGGGCCTGTTCGTCATGGCCTGGGGCGTGGTGCGCTTCTTCTCGGTCGGGGCGGCGATCGGCATGTGCGTGGTCGCGATGGTCATCCCGCCCGCCGCCGCGGTGTTCGCCAACAAGCGGGACCCGGACGACGACTGGTGGAACGACCCGCGCTGGGACGACCCCAAGTGGGACGACCCCGGCCACGACCGGGACCGCCCCGACCACGAGCAGCGCCCCTAGGGCGTCAGGGCGCGAGAGGCGTCAGTACACGAGGGCCTGGACGCCGTCCGCCATGATCTCGCTGACGAAGACCTGGGCGCCCGCGATGCGGACACCCTCGACGGTGTCCTTCTGCTCGATCCCGCGCCGGGCCGCGCACTGGGTGCACAGCGTCACCGAGCCGGCCGCCAGGATCGACTCCAGCAGGTCCGGCAGCGGAGCCGCGTGCGGGAGTTCGAACTCCGCCGCCCGGCCCGGCAGCGCGAACCAGGAGGACTCCCCGGTCAGCCAGAGCGAGACCTCGATCCCGCTGGCGACGGCCACCGCCGCCACCGTGAACGCCTGCGAGCACCGCTCCGGCGCGTCCGCCCCTGCGGTGACCTTGATGACGAGTTTCTTCGGCATGGCGCCACCTTAGAGGTGCCGGCACCCCCGCCGTCCGGCATCCCCGAAACCCTTGGGCAAAGCTTGGGCAGCCGCAGGAGGACGGCGCGAACGGCGACGTGGTGGGGCTCACCGCGACCGGCCGGAGACCGGCGGATAGAGTGAGCGGAGCAAAATCCACCACACTGTCGCCGCCTGGGAGCCCCCCGTGTCCGGTCTGGAAATCTTCTTCGACGGTCTGCTGGCCCTCATGGCCGTGCTGATCACCTGGTTCGCCATCTTCTCGGTGATGAAGCTGTACCAGGGCCAGCGCTGAGTCTGCCGTACGGTTGAGGCAGCCCCACACCGACGAGAACAGCGACCAGGAACATGATCGAGATCCCCTCTGACCTTCACAAGGACGTCGTCCCGCTCGCCTTCCTCCTCGGCACCTGGGAGGGCGCGGGCGTCTTCGACTTCCCGGGCGCGGAGAAGTGCAACTTCGGCCAGGAGATCGTGATCCGCCACGACGGCCGCCCGTTCCTGGAGTTCCGCTCCCGCACCTGGGTGCTGGACAACGAGGGCCAGAAGGTCCGTCCGCTGGAGAACGAGCACGCGTTCTGGCGCATCACCAGCAACCACGACGGCACCAGCGGCGCCCGGGGGATCGAGATCTCCTCCGTCCGCGACGACGGCACGGTCGAGATCTGGTACGGCGAACTGGCCGACGGCAAGCCGCAGGTCGACGTCTCCACCGACGCGGTGGCCCGGATCGAGGGCTCGCCGGAGTACTCGGGCGGCAAGCGGCTGTACGGCTTCGTCAACGGCGAGCTGCTCTGGGTCGGTGAGAAGGCCGCCCCGAACGTGCCGCTGCGCCCGTACATGTCCGCGCAGCTGAAGAAGGTGCTCAGCCCGGCCCAGCTGATCAAGGACATCAACGACCTGCCGGACGACGGCATCGCCTTCTTCAGGTGACCGGCTCGAAGTGACCGGCCCCGGATGACCGGACGGCCGGCACTTCCGCGCACGAGGTAGGGACCGGCCCGCGGCCGGTCCCTACACTTGCATCAGGACCCCCGACCATTGGCAGGGACGGCACCGTGGCGGACACCGGCACCACCGACTGGCAGCTCTCCGGCGACTGGCACCTCTCCGACGACTGGAAGGCCGACCTGCGCGAACGCGGGTACCGGCTCACTCCACAGCGGCAGCTCGTGCTGGAGGCCGTCGACGAGCTCGACCACGCCACCCCCGACGACATCCTCTGCCACGTCCGCAGGACGGCCAGCGGCATCAACATCTCCACCGTCTACCGGACCCTGGAGCTGCTGGAGGAGCTGGGCCTGGTCTCGCACGCCCACCTCGGCCACGGCGCCCCGACCTACCACCTGGCCGGCCGCCACCACCACCTGCACCTGGTCTGCCGGGACTGCGAGAAGGTCACCGAGACCGGCACCGAGATCGCCCAGCCGCTGATCGACAGCCTGCGCGAGCGGCACGGTTTCGACACCGACCTCAAGCACTTCGCCATCTTCGGCCGCTGCGCCGACTGCACTGCCAAGCTCGTCGGGGACCGGTCGTAAGCTGGCCGGTATGACCGGTGTGAAGAGCCCGCTGCTTTCCCTGCCCGGAGCCGTCCCCGCCGAGGGGGCCGACGAGGGTGTCGCCGCCCACTACGGCGACATCTTCCGCGAGCAACGCAACCTGTCGCAGGGCACCGGCTTCGTCGACCTCTCGCACCGCGGCGTGGTCACCGTGACCGGCCCGGACCGGCTCTCCTGGCTGCACCTGCTGCTCACCCAGCACGTCAGCGAGCTGCCGCCGCAGCAGGCCACCGAGGCGCTGGTGCTCTCCCCGAACGGACACGTGGAGCACGCGCTCTACCTGGTGGACGACGGCACCACCACCTGGGCGCACGTCGAGCCGGGCACCCAGGAGGCGCTGGTGGCCTACCTGGAGAGCATGAGGTTCTTCTACCGGGTGGAGGTCGCCGACGCGACCGCCGGGTACGCCGTGGTCCACCTTCCGGCCGGTTCCACCGCGTCCGTCGAGGGTGCCGCCGCCGTCCGCGAACTCCCGTACGGGCGTGACCTGTTCGTGCCGCGCGGCGAGCTGGAGCGGTTCACCGACGGGTTCGGCCCGGCGGCCGGGGTCTGGGCGTACGAGGCGCTGCGGATCGAGGGCCACCGGCCCCGGCTGGGCTTCGAGACCGACCACCGGACCATCCCGCACGAGGTGGACTGGCTGCGCACCGCCGTCCACCTCCAGAAGGGCTGCTACCGCGGCCAGGAGACGGTCGCCCGGGTGCACAACCTGGGCCGCCCGCCGCGCCGGCTGGTCTTCCTGCACCTGGACGGCACCGAGGAGACGCTGCCCCCGCACGGCACCGAGGTGCGGCTGGCCACCGACCCGGACGGGCGGGCGCTGGGCTTCGTGACCTCCTCGGCCCGGCACCACGAGCTGGGGCCGATCGCGCTGGCGATCGTCAAGCGGAACGTGCCGGTGGAAGCCGTGCTGCTGGCCGGGACGGTGCCGGGCACCCAGGACGTGATCGTCCCGCAGTAGGGGCCGCTCAGACCTCGACGAGGACGGTGAACGGGCCGTCGTTCACCAGCGCCACCTGCATGTCGGCGCCGAACCGGCCCGTCTCCACCTTGGCGCCCAGCGCGCGCAGTTGCGCCACCACCTCGTCCACCAGCGGCTCGGCGACCGGGCCGGGGGCGGCGGCGTTCCAGGTGGGGCGACGGCCCTTGCGGGCGTCGCCGTAGAGCGTGAACTGGCTGATCACCAGCAGCGGGGCGCCGAGGTCCGAGCAGCTCTGCTCGACGCCCTCGTCGTCGGCGGGCAGCAGCCGCAGCGTCCAGAGCTTGCGGGCCAGCTGGGCGGCCTTGGCGGGGGTGTCGTCGTGGGTGACGCCGACCAGGACGCAGAGCCCGGGCCCCTCGATCGCGCCCACGGTCTCACCGGCCACGGTCACCCGGGCCTCGGTCACTCGCTGCACCACTGCTCGCATGCCGCCATTGTGCCGGAGCGCCGTACGGCCCCCGGAGGACCCCCGGGCCTCCCCGGGCATCCGCCGCACCCCGGGCCGCGCCGCACCCTTCCCTTCAGGCCCCGGCGGCCTCCTCAGGGCGCACACCAGGGGCGTGCTCGGGGGTAGTGCACGCCCGGCGGTGTGTGCCTGCGCCGGATCGGGCGCCGTTCTTCCTGGGGAAAGGGCCGGTCATATCAGCCACCCCTGTTCGCCAGGGGGCCGTTCGGGTGCACGGGCAGTGCGCGTGCGCCGGGCGGGGTGGCACGCTGGTGGACCGTACGAAGGGTCCGGGGCGCCAGGAGGTCCGCCGCGCCGGGCCGGGGTTCGGCCGGGCGGTCGAGCCGATGGGTCAGGCGTTCCGGCGGTGCCGCCCCGTGGGCGGTGCGCCGCCGGGGACCGGAACCTCCGGGGCTCCCGGGCGTGCCGGTGGACGGGACGCGCGGCGCGTCGGGGGACGGGCCGGACCGGTGGCAGGGCGGGGTGCCGCGAGCGGGCGGGATCGGACGACGTCAGGTGGATGGGTGATGGACGCGAGCAGCGCGGCGCGGGACCGGTCCGAGCCGGTGGTGGGGGCCCCCGGGGATCCGGACGGTCCGGCGGTGGGTGCGGAGGACGAGCCCGACCTGGAGCGGCTGGGCCTGGACCAGTTGCGGGTGCTGCGCCGGGAGACCCTGGAGCAGGAGGCCGACCTGTCCTACCTGCGGCGGCTGCTGCACGGGCGGATGGACATCCTGCGCGCCGAACTCGACCGGCGGCCCGGCGTGGGCCCGGTCCGTGCGCCCGGCCCGTCCGGCCCCGACCCGGCCCCCGGCGACCTGCTGGACCGGCTGCCGGCCATCCTGACCGACGCGCCCTCCACCGTGCGGCGCTCGGCCCGGCACGTCACCCTCGGCCCGCCGCGCACCCAGGAGTCCCGGCTGGAGGCGGACGCGCTGATGGGCGACGTCCAGCTCGCCGACCTGGCGGCGCACCCGGCCGAGGAGCTGCTGGCCGCCCTGGAGCGGCTGCGGGCGCACGAGCGCGAGGTGTCCGGACGGCGCCGGCGGCTGCTGCGCACGGCCGACGGTTGCAGCGCCGAGATCACCCGCAGGTACCGTGATGGGGAAGCACGGGTCGACGACCTGCTCGCAGGAGGGCCGCTCTGACCGGGTGAGTCGCCGTGGGCGGTGGGGCCCGGCTCGCTCCCGGCCCCACCCTCGCCCCGGAAGGCTCATCCGCCATGTCCCTGCCCGCCACCGCGCCCGTTCTCGCCGAGGTCGTGCGCTCCGGTTTCGTCGAGGGCCGCCACCACGGCTCCCTGGTGCTGCTCGCGGCCGACGGCTCGGTCGAGTTCGCGCTCGGCGACCCGGACGCCCCGGTCTTCCCGCGGTCGACCGCCAAGCCGTTCCAGGCGGTGGCCACGCTGCGGGCCGGGCTGGCGATCGAGGGCGAGCTGCTGGCGCTGGCGGCCTCCAGCCACTCCGCAGAATCGTTTCACCTCGATGGCGTGCGGAGCATCCTCGGCTCCGCCGGGCTCGACGAGTCGGCCCTGCGCACCCCGGCCGACCTGCCGCTGGACGAGACCGAGGCGGAGCTGCTGCTCGCCGCCGGCGGCGGACGCGCCCCGATCCTGATGGACTGCTCCGGCAAGCACGCCGGATGGCTGGCCGCCTGCGCGGCCAACGGCTGGGACGCCGACGGCTACCTCGACCCGGCCCACCCGATCCAGCGGCTGGCCCGCGAGGCCCTGGAGGAGGGCACCGGCGAGACCGCCGCGCACGCCGGGGTGGACGGCTGCGGCGCGCCGCTGCTGGCCGTGTCGCTGACCGGCCTGGCCCGCGGCTACCGCGGCCTCGTGCTGGCCGCCCAGGGCACCGAGCCGCGCCGGGTGGCCGACGCGATGCGCGCCCACCCCGAGTACGTGGCCGGCACCCGCCGGGCCGACACCTGGCTGATGCGGGCGGTGCCGGGTGCGCTGTCCAAGATGGGCACCGAGGCCGTCCAGGTGGTCGCGCTGCCGGACGGGCGGGCGCTGGCCTTCAAGATCGAGGACGGCGCCGAGCGGGCCCGCGGCCCGGTGCTGGCGGCCGCGCTGCGCAGGCTCGGGGTGACCGGGGCGGACGAGACCGTCGAGCGGATCGGCGCGGCCCGGCTGCTCGGCGGCGGCGTGCCGGTCGGCGAGGTGCGGGCGGCGTTCTGAGGCCCGGCCCGGCGCAGTTGCCCGGGGCGGCGGCCCTTCGGGGTGCGGGCCGACCCGGGCCGGTGCACGGTGGACCGGGGGCCGTCGCACAGCTGAGGGAGTCCACCATGACCGACCACGTGTACCGGGTGACCGAGATCGTCGGGTCCTCGACCGAGAGCGTCGACGCCGCGATCCGCAACGGGGTGGAGCGGGCCTCCCGGACGCTGCGCAACCTCGACTGGTTCGAGGTCTCGCAGGTCCGGGGCCACCTGGAGGACGGCCGGATCAAGCACTACCAGGTGTGCATGAAGGTCGGTTTCCGGTTGGAGGACTGACCCGGTGCAGCCGCGTTCCGGCAGCACCGGTCCGGCTGTCCCGACCGACCTCACCTCGTGCCGACAGGCCGTCGGCAAGGCGTTCCGCCCCCGGACACGGCAGAGGCCGGGGCCTGCGGACGAATCCGCGAACCCCGGCCCCGAGCTGTCCCGACCTACCTCGAACCGCCCTCGATCGAATGAGATCGGAACGACGGCTCAGTGACCGCCCTGCTCCGCCAGACGCTTGATCGAAGCGGTGACCTCGGCCTCGGCCTCGGCGCGGCCGACCCAGTTGGCGCCCTCGACGGACTTGCCCGGCTCCAGGTCCTTGTAGACCTCGAAGAAGTGCTGGATCTCCAGGCGGTCGAACTCCGACACGTGGTGGATGTCGCGCAGGTGCTCCCAGCGCGGGTCGGTCGCCGGGACGCAGAGCAGCTTGTCGTCGCCGCCGGCCTCGTCGGTCATCTGGAACATGCCGATGGCGCGGCACTTGATCAGGCAGCCCGGGAAGGTCGGCTCGTCCAGGATGACCAGGGCGTCCAGCGGGTCGCCGTCCTCGCCGAGCGTGCCCTCGACGTAGCCGTAGTCGGCCGGGTAGCGGGTCGAGGTGAAGAGCATCCGGTCGAGCCGCAGACGGCCGGTCTCGTGGTCGACCTCGTACTTGTTACGAGAGCCCTTCGGGATTTCGATAAGGACGTCGAACTCCAACGGTTCCTCCAAGGTAGGGACTGACAGAATCCAAGTGTCTCCTACGGGAGTGCGTGCTCGGGAAAGGGGCCGGTCGGTGGGAGCAGGGGGAGGAGCGGCGCGTCGCCGCGGGGGGACGGCCGCGGGGCTGTTCGGAGCGGCGCTCCTGGTCGTCAGTACGGTCCTGACCTCGGGCGGTGCGTACGCGCAGCCGTCCCCGCCGCCGGGCGGACACAGCGCCGGGCACGGCGAGGACGAGGACCACGACGGGCAGGGCGGCCACGACGGGAGGAAGGGCGACCGCGGGAAGGGCGGTGCCGGCCCCCGGTCGAACGACAGCCCGGGCGCCACGCCCACCCGCCGGGCCGCTCCGCCCGCCGCCACCGCGCCCACCGGCGGCGGCAGCGACACACCGGGTGCACGCCCGGCCCCCGCGCCGGGCGCCGTCCTGGCGGCCGTCGAGGACGGCGCTGCCGTCCCCACCGCGCAGGGCCTCCAGCAGACGCTCGCCGCCGCCCTCGCCGACAAGAGCCTCGGCGAGGTCACCTTCGCCGTCGCCGACGCCGGCACCGGCCGACTCCTGTACGGCTCCGGGGAGAACGCACCGGCCACCCCCGCCTCCACCACCAAGCTGGCCACCGCGATCGCGGCCCTGTCGCTCATCCCGGGCGACACCCGGCTGCACACCCGGGTGGTCCGGGGCGCGGACCCGGGCACGATCACCCTGGTCGGCGGCGGCGACCCGACGCTCACCGCGCTGCCCGCCGACCAGGTGCAGATCGGTGGGCAGCCGGCCGACGCCGACACCGCCCCCGCCTCACTGGACGCCCTCGCCCAGCAGACCGCCGACACCCTCCGGAGCCTCGGCACCACGACGGTCCAGCTGGACTACGACCTGTCGATGTACGCGGGCAGCCCGCAGCACAAGAACCACGACGGGCAGAACATCGCCCTGGTGGTCCCGTTGATGGTGGACGAGGGCAGGGTGGACCCGAAGAGCCGGGAGGACGCGCCGGACCGGGTCGCCGACCCGGCGGCCGCGGCCGCCGAGACCTTCGCCGTGCTGCTCAAGGCCCGCGGCATCACCGTGACGGGCAAGGCCAGACCCGCCGCCGCACCGGCCCCCGCCCCGACCGTCTCCGGCACGGCCCCACTCGGTGAGGTCCACTCACCGACCGTCGCCCGGCTGGTCGAACGTCTGCTGACCACCTCCGACAACCAGCTCGCCGAGGCGATCGCCCGTCAGGTCGCGATCGCCGCCCACCAGCCGGCGAGCTTCGAGGGCGCCGCGGCCGCCGTCACCCAGGAACTCACCCGGCTCGGCGTGCCGATGGGCAACGTGCTCCTCAACGACGGCAGCGGCCTGCACCCGGGCAACGCGATCCCGCCCGCCGTCCTGGTCCAACTCCTCGTGCTGGCCGCCTCCGAGCAGCACCCCACCCTGCGCCCGGTGCTCACCGGCCTCCCGGTCGCCGGCTTCACCGGCACCCTCAACAAGCGCTACGGCTCCGGGTCCGGCGCCGCCGACGCGGCCGGCCTGATCCGTGCCAAGACCGGCACCCTCACCGGCGTCAACACCCTCGCGGGCACCGTCGTCGACGCCGACGGCCGCCTCCTCGCCTTCGCCGTCATGACCCGCAGCGCGGCCGCCGACACCGCCCGTGCCGCCATGGACCGCGTCGCCGCCCGCCTCGCCACCTGCGGCTGCCACTGACCGAGCCCCGCCCCGCGCGGGCCGCCCCCTCGGGGTCTGCGTACGGCCGGGCACGGCGCGGTCGTCCCGGACCGCGGCGGCCACGGGCACCAGTCGGCGCGCTGCCGTTCGCCCGGCGCCGAGCGCCGTCGCCGCCCCGGGCCCGGCCGAGTCGGTGCGCCGGGCGGGTCGGGCGAGCCGGGCCGCGGGCCGTCGGGGGAGAGGTGTTCGCGGCAGGTGGCTGCCGTTGGTGGTGGGGAGCACGTACGGTGAGGGCATGACGAGCGCGAGTGGCGGTGCTGACATGGTCGACTGGAACCTCGCGGTCGCAACCGCGACCAGGTTGGTGCGGCCGGGGCCGGACGTGAGCCGGGAGGAAGCGGCGGCGGTGGTCGCCGAACTGCGCCGGCACGCCCTGGAGGCGGAGGAGCACGTGCGCGGGTTCACCGGCATGCGATCGTCCAGCCTGTCCCGGGCCGTGGCGACGCCGGTGCTGGTGGTGGACCGCCCCGGGTGGATCCGGGCCAACGTGGCGGGCTTTCGCACGGTCGTCCAACCGCTGGTGGAGAAGCTCCAGGCGCGCCGGGCGAACAGCGCGACGGCCGGGATGTTCGGTGCGGTGGGCGAGAAGGCCACCGGGATCGAGGTCGGGGCGCTGCTGGCGTTCCTGGCCACCAAGGTGCTGGGCCAGTACGAGACCTTCGCCCCGGCCGAGCCCCCGCTGGAGGCGCCGGACAGCCCGGCCGCACTGTTCGACAAGCCGCGGCTGGGGCCGGAGGGCCCCGGGCCGGGCCGCCTGCTGCTGGTGGCGCCGAACATCGTGCACGTCGAGCGGGAGCTGGACGTCGACCCGTCCGACTTCCGGCTCTGGGTCTGTCTGCACGAGGAGACGCACCGGACGCAGTTCACCGCGGTGCCGTGGCTGCGCGACCACATCCAGTCCGAGGTGCAGTCCTTCCTCGCCGAGACGGACGTCGACCCGGGCGCCCTGCTGGAGCGGCTGCGGGACGCGGCGGGTTCGTTCGGTGGCCTGCCGGGCGGCGGCAACCGGGAGGGCGCCTCGTCCGGGAGCCTGCTGGAGATCGTCCAGTCGCCCGCGCAGCGCGAGATCCTCGGCCGGCTGACGGCCGTGATGTCGCTGCTGGAGGGCCACGCGGACGTGGTGATGGACGGCGTCGGGCCGGCCGTGGTGCCGTCGGTCGCCGAGATCCGGGAGAAGTTCCAGCAGCGCCGGGACCGCGGCGCCAACCGGCTCGACCTGCTGCTGCGCCGGGTGCTCGGCATGGACGCGAAGCTGCGTCAGTACCAGGACGGCGCGGTGTTCGTGCGCGGCGTGGTGGAGCAGGTCGGCATGGAGGGGTTCAACCGGGTGTGGACCTCCCCGAACACCCTGCCGACCAAGGACGAGATCCACGATCCGGCCGCCTGGGTGGCCCGGGTGGCCCGCTGAGCGCGCTGTGGTGCCGCAGGCGCCGTGAGCCGGGCGGCAAGCGGCGTGCGTTGGTCAAACCCGCTCGTACGAGTGGTCCAATCGGGCAGACGGCGGGTGAAGAAGCGTTTCTTCATTCACCCGAACGTGGGACGGTGGTCGTACCGGTGGCGCGGGTGGCGTAGCGGGTCGCTCGTTTCTGCCACCATCTGTGAGCGCCCGGTAACAGGGCGCTCACACGGTGCGCGGTTCCCGCCGCGTCCGCCGCGAGTCCTGTCCCCCTCCGTCGAGGAGTCGTCCGCCGTGGGCCCTCACCCCGCCGTCGCCGCGATACGCCTGGCCGTTCGCCGTACGCTCACCGACCTCGCCGCCGAGGCCGGTTCCACCTTCACCGCGCCCGTGCGCGAGCCCCGGGAGCGCCCGGCCGGGACGCCGCTGGTGGGTGCCGCGGTCGGCACCACCCTGATCGGCAACGCCGCGCGCCACCCCTCCGGGCTGCCCCGCACCCCGGCCGCGCCCGGCTCGCCGCTGGTCCTGGTCGCGGTCAGCGGCGGCGCGGACTCGATGGCGCTGGCCATCGCGGCCGCCTTCGAGGCCCCCAAGATCGGCCTGCGGGTCGGCGCCGTCACCGTCGACCACGGCCTCCAGGCCGGCTCCGCCGAGCGCGCCGCCCAGGTGACCGACCGGCTGCGCACGCTCGGCCTCGATCCGGTGGAGGCGGTCCCGGTGCGGGTCGGCCGTGCCGGGGGCCCGGAGGCCGCCGCCCGGGACGCCCGCTACGCCGCCCTGGACGAGGCCGCCGACCGCCACGGCGCGGTCGCGGTGCTGCTCGGCCACACCCGGGACGACCAGGCCGAGACCGTGCTGCTGGGCCTGGCCCGCGGCTCCGGCGCCCGCTCGCTGGCCGGGATGCCGGCCCAGAAGGGCCGTTACCGCCGCCCGCTGCTGGAGCTGGACCGGGCCGCCACCCGGCAGGCCTGTGCCGCCCAGGCGATCCCGGTCTGGGACGACCCGCACAACTGTGATCCCGCCTACACCCGCTCCCGGGTCCGCCACGAGGTGTTGCCGGTCCTGGAGAAGCACCTGGGCGGCGGAGTGGTCGAGGCGCTGGCCCGCACCGCCCGGCTGTTCCGCGACGACGCCGACGCCCTTGACCAGTGGGCCTCCCTGGCCGAACGCGACCTCCGCACCGGCGACGGCGCCCTGGACGCCGTGAAACTGGCCGAACTGCCGCCGGCGGTGCGCCGCCGGGTGCTGCGCCGGGCCGCGCTGCGGGCGGGCTGTCCGGCCGGGGACCTCTTCGCCCGGCACCTGGAGACGATCGACCTGCTGGTCACCGGATGGCGCGGACAGGGCCCGCTGCACCTACCCGGGGGCGTCGAGGCCACCCGCAGGTGTGGCACGCTGGTCTTTCGGCGGCAGGGCGACTGACGGGCGAGGCATGCCCCGGGGGAGCCGGCCGCCGGCCACACAGACCCCGAACGTTTGAGGACGTATCCCCGGTGGACCAGAACGACATGGGCGCTGACCTCGCGAAGGTGCTCATCAGCAAGGACGAGATCGACGCCAAGCTCCTGGAGCTGGCCGAGCGCATCGACCGGGACTACGCAGGCAAGGACCTGCTGATCGTCGGCGTCCTCAAGGGGGCCGTGATGGTCATGGCCGACCTCGCCCGGGCCCTGCACTCGCAGGTCACCATGGACTGGATGGCGGTCTCCTCGTACGGCATGGGCACCAAGTCCTCCGGCGTGGTGCGGATCCTGAAGGACCTGGACACCGACATCGCCGGCCGTGACGTCCTGATCGTCGAGGACATCATCGACTCCGGTCTGACGCTGTCCTGGCTGCTGGGCAACCTGGGCTCGCGCGGCCCGGCCTCGCTGGAGGTCTGCACCCTGCTCCGCAAGCCGGACGCGGCCAAGGTCGAGATCGACGTGAAGTACGTCGGCTTCGACATCCCCAACGAGTTCGTGGTCGGCTACGGCCTGGACTACGCGGAGAAGCTGCGCAACCTCCCCTTCATCGGCACCCTCGCCCCGCACGTCTACGGCGGCTGAGGGCCCCGTTCGGGCTACGGGCGGGAACAGTAGGCCGTTCTCGCCCGTTGGACCCCGGGGGACAAAGAACCAAAGCCGTGTCGCCGTGCTCCCGCCATGGGCGGGTCCGACTGCGGTACGGTCCAATGAACCGCTCTTCACATGAGCACCAATCGGATGCGCCGCGGCCCAACAGACCCCCGGCGCCGTTGAGTGGCAGGAGGGACGGGGCGGCAACGCCCCGCATGGATGGACGTCAAGCGATACTTCCGTGCGCCGATCATGTGGATCGTGCTGGCCGTCCTCGCCGTCATCGTACTGATGCAGGTCGTTTCGGACTCGAACGGCTACAAGACGGTGGACACCGGTCAGGTCGTCGCGGCGATCGACGCGCACAACGTCAAGTCGGCGCAGATCACCACCGGTGACTCGAACACGATCAAGATCCAGCTGAAGGACGGCGCCACGCTGCCCAGCTCCGGTACGGGCAAGGTCCCGTCCGGTACCAAGTTCCAGGCCTCGTACATCGGCGACCAGGGTGTCGCCATCGCCGACAAGCTCCAGGCCCAGGTCAACGACAAGGACCAGAGCACGCTCGCCGAGGGCTACACCATCAGCCCGGAGAAGCAGAGCACCTTCGTCAGCCTGCTGCTGTCGATGCTCCCGATCGTGATCATCGTCCTGGTCTTCCTGTTCCTGATGAACCAGATGCAGGGCGGCGGCTCCCGGGTCATGCAGTTCGGCAAGTCCAAGGCCAAGCTGCTCACCAAGGACACCCCGAAGACCACCTTCGCCGACGTCGCGGGCGCGGACGAGGCGGTCGAGGAGCTCCACGAGATCAAGGAGTTCCTCCAGGAGCCGGCCAAGTTCCAGGCCGTCGGCGCCAAGATCCCCAAGGGCGTGCTGCTCTACGGACCGCCCGGCACCGGCAAGACCCTGCTGGCGCGCGCCGTCGCGGGCGAGGCCGGGGTGCCGTTCTACTCCATCTCCGGCTCGGACTTCGTCGAGATGTTCGTCGGTGTCGGCGCCAGCCGGGTCCGCGACCTCTTCGAGCAGGCCAAGGCGAACGCCCCGGCGATCGTCTTCGTCGACGAGATCGACGCCGTCGGCCGGCACCGCGGTGCGGGCCTCGGCGGCGGCCACGACGAGCGCGAGCAGACCCTCAACCAGCTGCTGGTCGAGATGGACGGCTTCGACGTCAAGGGCGGCGTGATCCTGATCGCCGCGACCAACCGCCCCGACATCCTGGACCCGGCGCTGCTGCGCCCGGGCCGCTTCGACCGCCAGATCGCGGTGGAGCGCCCCGACCTCCAGGGCCGGCTGGACATCCTCAAGGTGCACCAGAAGGGCAAGCCGATCGCGCCCGACGTCGACCTGTCGGCCGTCGCCAAGCGCACCCCCGGCTTCACCGGTGCCGACCTGTCGAACGTCCTCAACGAGGCGGCGCTGCTGACCGCCCGCTCGGACAAGAAGCTGATCGACAACCTCATCCTGGACGAGGCGATCGACCGCGTCGTGGCCGGTCCGCAGAAGCGCACGCGGATCATGTCCGACAAGGAGAAGAAGATCACCGCGTACCACGAGGGCGGCCACGCCCTGGTCGCGGCGGCCTGCCAGTACAGCGACCCGGTGCACAAGATCACCATCCTGTCCCGCGGCCGGGCCCTCGGCTACACGATGGTGCTGCCGGACGAGGACAAGTACTCCACCACCCGCAACGAGATGCTCGACCAGCTCGCCTACATGATGGGCGGGCGCGCGGCGGAGGAGCTGGTCTTCCACGACCCGACCACCGGTGCCTCGAACGACATCGAGAAGGCCACCGCGACGGCCCGGGCCATGGTCACCCAGTACGGCATGACCGAGCGCCTCGGCGCGATCAAGTTCGGTTCCGACAACTCGGAGCCGTTCCTGGGCCGTGAGATGGGTCACCAGCGCGACTACTCGGAAGAGGTCGCCGGGCTGGTGGACGAAGAGGTCAAGAAGCTCATCGACACCGCGCACAACGAGGCCTGGGAGATCCTGGTCGAGAACCGCGACGTGCTCGACAACCTGGTTCTGGAGCTCCTGGAGAAGGAGACCCTGAACAAGGAGCAGATCGCCGAGATCTTCGCGCCGATCGTCAAGCGCCCGGCCCGGCCGGCCTGGACGGGCTCCGCCCGCCGCACGCCGTCGACCCGGCCTCCGGTGCAGTCCCCGAAGGAGCTGGCGCTCACCAACGGCGCCGCCTCCGGCGAGGGCGCCCCGGTGGACGTCGTGAAGCTCCCGACGCTGCCGGCCACCGAGCCGCCGACCGAGGGCTGACCCCCGCTCCGTGGGGAATGGATGCCGCGTCACCAGGGTTTGTACCCTGGAGGCGCGGCATTCGTGCTGTTCAGCCAGAGTCTTCCCACGAGTAAGCGAGGCCCGCATGATCGACCCGGTGACGCTCGACGGTCCGCCCGCCGTCGGTGCCTTCGACCAGAAGCGGGCCGAGAACGCCATCCGCGAGCTGCTGCTCGCCGTGGGGGAGGACCCGGACCGCGAGGGTCTGCTGGAGACCCCGGCCCGGGTCGCGCGTGCCTACAAGGAGATATTCGCGGGCCTGTGGCAGGAGCCCGAGGACGTCCTCACCACCACCTTCGACCTCGGCCACGACGAGATGGTGCTGGTCAAGGACATCGAGCTGACCTCGGTCTGCGAGCACCACCTGGTGCCGTTCCGCGGCGTGGCCCACGTCGGGTACATCCCGTCCCTCACCGGCAAGATCACGGGGCTCTCCAAGCTCGCCCGCCTGGTCGACGTCTACGCCCGCCGGCCGCAGGTGCAGGAGCGGCTGACCAGTCAGGTGGCCGACGCGCTGATGCGGATCCTGGAGCCGCGCGGGGCGATCGTCGTGGTCGAGTGCGAGCACATGTGCATGTCGATGCGCGGCATCCGCAAGCCCGGCGCCAAGACCATCACCTCCTGCGTGCGTGGCCAGCTGCGCGACCCGGCCACCCGGGCCGAGGCGATGAGCCTCATCATCGGTCGATAGGGGTACCGGCCCACGGCGTCACCGGCCGGCGGGGAAGCACTCAGAGCACCTCGTGCTCCGCGTGCGGCGGGGCCGGGGTGCCGAGGGCGTTGCGGCGCTCGGGCATCCGCAGCGTGACCATCCGCCGCCAGCCGTAGGCACGGTCGTACAGGTAGAGCGCGTGCACCGCGAGGGCGACCAGGGTGAGCTGCCAGCGCGGCCAGCGCAGGATCCGGGCCATTCGGGCGGTGACGGCGAGCCCGACGTCCCGGTGGGTGCGGATCTCGCCGCGGGCGCTGGCCTCCAGGGCGTGCCGGACGTACGGGCCGTGGCCCTCGGAGACCAGCCGCAGCAGCTCCTCGTGGCAGTAGGCGAGGTGGTTGTCCTCGTCGGCGGAGATCATCCGCATCGCCCGGCCGAGGTCGGGGTTGTCCCCGTACACCTTGACCAGCCGGCGCATCTGCTCGGCGGCGCGCTGCTCGGTGACCCGGCTGTGCGCGAGGTAGGTGATGATCTCGCGGTCGGTCAGCGGGACGTCGCTGTTCAGCCGCTCGTGCGAGAGACCGACGCCCTGGCGCTCCAGCAGCATGCAGTAGTCGGCCTCGTCCGGCACGGGCACCTTGGGCAGGCCGCGCCTGTTCAGCAGTTGGGTGAAGATCCGGCCGTGCTTGCGCTCGTCGGCACCGTGCCGGGCGACCTTCGGCGCGAGGACCGGATCCCGGGTGAGCGTGGTGATCTGCTCGTTCTCCCAGCCGCCCTGGTCTTCGCCGCCGGCGGCGATGCTGCAGAACAGCTGGTACGCCTGGTCGTTCCGGTAGATCTCGTCGAAGAGCGAGCGGGTGCTCAGCACGGCGCCTCCTGCGCTGGTCCGGGGCGGCGCCCGCCGGTGGCCGACGGGCGGTCGCGATACGTTCCCCCGAGCCGCCGGCCGTCCGGGCCGACCGGCGGGTAGTCACTCACCTGCGCTAGCCGAGGTGGGCGCTCAGCCATCCGAGCGTGGCCGGCAGCTCCCTGGTCCAGCTGTCGAAGTTGTGCCCGCCGTCGTCGAGGTAGAGCGAGTCGATCGTGAACTGAGGGTTGGCCGCCGCGGCCCGGGTGGCCTGGTCGACGAACTGGACGGTCTGCGGGTAGTCCCCCTCCGCGCGGGTGGAGACCGCCAGCAGGCTGAGCGCCGGGACCGGCAGGTTCTGCAGCCGCCAGCCGAGGTCGTGCTGCTGGGTCAGGGCCTTGTCGCCGTTGAAGAGGTCGCCGCCGGTGTAGTTGTCCTGGCGTACGGTGAAGTCGCCGTGCAGGCTGGCCGCGTTGCCGTAGACGTTCGGGAAGCGCATCGCCAGGCGCAGCGCGCAGCTGCCGCCGGTGGAGTAGCCGAAGACGCCCCATGAGCCGGCCGTGCGGCCGACCCGGTAGTTGCTGCGGATGGCCGTGGGGACGTCCTTGACGAACCAGGTCTCGGTGCGCGGCCCGCCGGGGACGTCCACGCATTCGGTGTCCCGGGAGGGGACGACCGCGGGGCGGGCCATCACCAGGACGGTCGGCGGCATCTTGCCGGAGCGCTGCAGCTCGATCGCGGTCTGGGCGAACGGGAGCTCCTGCAGCAGGTTCAGCGTGGTGCCCGGGTAGCCGGCGAGGGCCAGCAGGACGGGGAGGCGGACCAGCGAGAACTTCTGGTCGAAGTAGGCCGGCGGCAGGTAGACGAACATCTGGTCGGAGAAGCCCGTCTCCTTGCCGTTGACCCGGACCGACTCGACCTTGCCGACCTCCTCGGGCGGGCCCTTCGGCAGGTTGGTGATGGTCTCCAGGCCGCCCTCGGGGGTGGGCTGGACCAGTGCGTCGGAGACCTGGGTGCCGCCCTTGTGGTTCTCGTTGCCGGCCAGCGCGAGCTTGGCGCCGCCCGGACTGAGCAGGTCCTCCCAGGAGGTGTAGAACCCGAAGGAGTTGTTCACCGACAGTGCGAGCACGGCCAGGACCGACACTTGAACGACCGTCAGGAGCCCGATCCGGCCGAGCACCGGCAGCGGGCGCTGTCGCGCCAGCCGCGGCCAGATCCACAGGGTCGTGACGATCGCCGCGACGCCGAGTGCGAGCAGCGAGTTCACCAGCGCGTCGCTGGTCAGTTCCATACCGTCGGCCTTCCGGTGGGGCGCTGTCGGTGCAGGCTTCATCGTCTGGCGGCCCGTCAGGCCGGGCCACCGCGGCTAGGCTGTCCGGGCGTCCGGGTGGGGGCGGTCGGGCGGGGGCCGGGCGGGCGGGGGGAGCCGCAGGCAACCGGCGCCCTAGAATGCGGCGTCCACCGTACGTAACGTGTCCCGGAGGGTTCCGTCGCGCCGCGTGCGGCGGCCCCCGGCTCCCACCGCCGGCTCAACCCGCAGCGCGACCACGACCCGGTTTACCGACTGTTTCCGGGTCCTTGGTATGCGCATTGCCTGATGAAGGAATAGGCATGAAGGTCCATCACGCGTCCTCCCCCGGAGTGACAGGACATCGCCCCGCAGCCCCTACGCTGAGCTTCCATGAGCGTTCCCGTGTCCGTTGAGCCGAGCCCCGAGCAGCCGTCGCGCCGTCGTCGCGGCCTGCAGACGCTGCGTACCCAGGCGGCCGCCGTCCCGAGGGCCTGGCTCCCCGGAGCGGTCGGCTACGCCTGTCTGATAATCGGGCTCATGGACATCGCCAGTGCGGTGTTCCCCAAGCTCCGGCACACCAGGGTGCACACCTTCACGGGGCAGCTGCCGGGTGGCACCACCAGCCTGGCGGCGGTCGGTGCGCTGATGGTCGGCATCCTGCTGGTGCCGCTGGCGCACGCGCTGCGCCGGCGCAAGCGTCGGGCCTGGCGGGCGGTCTGCGTGCTGCTGCCGGTCAGTGCCGGACTGCACATCGTGCGCTGGCACCAGATCGGTCCGGCGGTCGTCTCGCTGGTGCTCCTCGTCGTGATGCTGGTGCACCAGCGCGAGTTCTACGCCAAGGCCGACCCGCGCACCCGCTGGCGGGCGCTGGTCAACCTGGTCGTCATGGGCGTCCTCAGCGTGCTGCTCGGCCTGCTGATCGTGAGCACCCGGACCAAGTACGAGATCGGCCACCCGGGCCTGAGCGAGCGCCTGCAGCACGTCGGGTACGGGCTGTTCGGCTTCGAGGGCCCGATCCGGTACAGCAACGTCCGGATGTCCGACCTGGTCGCCTACCTGCTCGGCGGCCTCGGCCTGCTGACCGCCTTCACCACCGCCTACCTGGCGCTGCGCCCCGGCAAGCCGAAGCCCGAGCTGACCGCCGAGGACGAGGAGAAGGTGCGCGCGCTGCTGGCGCGGCACGGCGAGCGCGACTCGCTCGGCTACTTCGCGCTGCGCCGCGACAAGAGCGTGCTGTTCTCGCCCACCGGCAAGGCCGCGATCTCCTACCGGGTGGTCTCCGGCGTGATGCTGGCCTCCGGCGACCCGGTCGGCGACGTCGAGGCGTGGCCGGGCGCGATCAAGGTGTTCATGGCCGAGGCCCGCGAGCACGCCTGGGTGCCGGCCGTGATGGGGTGCAGCGAGGTCGGCGGCGAGGTCTGGACCCGCGAGGCGGGCCTGGACGCACTGGAGCTGGGCGACGAGGCGATCGTGGACACCGCCTCCTTCTCGCTCTCCGGCCGGGCCATGCGCAACGTGCGCCAGATGGTCAAGCGGATCGAGCGCAACGGCTACTCCTGCCGGGTGCGCCGGGTCTCCGAGCTCACCGCGGAGGAGAAGCACCGGATCGCCGACGCCGCCGCCCGCTGGCGCGGCACCGACACCGAGCGCGGCTTCTCGATGGCCCTCGGCCGCTTCGGCGACCCGCTGGACGACGACTGCGTGGTGGTCACCGCCCACAAGGCGCCGGAGGAGGGGGAGAGCGGCGACGACCTGAAGGCCGTGCTGCACTTCGTGCCCTGGGGGCCGGACGGCATCTCGCTGGAGCTGATGCGCCGCGACCGCGCCGCCGACCCGGGCCTGAACGAGCTGCTGATCGTCGCCGCCCTGCAGGAGGTGGGCGCCCTGGGCATCCGCCGGGTGTCGCTCAACTTCGCGATGTTCCGCTCGGCGCTGGCCCGCGGCGAGCGGATCGGCGCCGGACCGGTGCTGCGCGCCTGGCGCGGGCTGCTGGTGTTCCTGTCGCGCTGGTTCCAGATCGAGTCGCTGTACAAGTTCAACGCCAAGTTCCAGCCCGAGTGGGAGCCGCGCTTCCTGGTCTTCCCGAACACCCGGGACCTGCCGCGGATCGGCTTCGCCGCGATGCAGGCGGAGGCCTTCATCACGCTCGGCATGCCGCGCTTCGGCCGCCGGCGCCAGCGCGAAGGGCTGATGCCGGTCCCGTCGACCCGCGGGGTCACCGAGGCCGCCTAAGGCCTGTCACCGCCGTCCGGGACCCGCTGATGCGGAAGGGGCCCCCGCCGAGAATCCTCGGCGGGGGCCCCGTTCGATAATGGGAAGCATGAACGATTCGCCGTCCTTCTCCCTGCCGGCCGGTCTGCCGCGGCTGGAGCGCTGCGCCGTGATGGGCGTGGTCAACGTCACACCCGATTCCTTCTCGGACGGTGGGATGTGGCACGACCCCGCCAGGGCGATCGCGCACGGCCTCGCGCTGCGGGCCCGCGGCGCGGACCTGGTGGACGTCGGCGGCGAGTCCACCCGGCCGGGCTCGCAGCGGGTGCCCGAGGAGGAGGAGCTGCGCCGGGTGATCCCGGTGGTGCGCGAGCTCGCCGACGCCGGGGTGATCGTCTCCGTGGACACCATGCGCGCCTCGGTCGCCGAGCGGGCCGTCGAGGCCGGTGCCGCGATCGTCAACGACGTCTCCGGCGGGCTGGCCGACCCGGCGATGGCCCGGGTGGTCGCGGAGACCGGCGCGCCCTTCGTGGTGATGCACTGGCGCGGGCAGTCCGCCGACATGGACCGGATGGCCGTCTACGGCGACGTGGTCCGGGACGTGGTCGCCGAGCTGACCGACCGGGTGGACGCGCTGCTGGCCGCCGGGGTCAAGGAGGACCAGCTGATCCTCGACCCGGGGCTCGGCTTCGCCAAGACCTCCGAGCACAACTGGGCGCTGCTCGGCCGGCTGGACGCGCTCATCGCGCTCGGCCGTCCCGTGCTCGTGGCGGCTTCGCGCAAGCGGTTCCTGGGTACGCTGCTCGCCGACCCGGCAACCGGGGAACTGCGCCCGGCCCGGGAACGCGACGACGCGACGGCCGCGGTGTCGGTGCTGTCGGCCCGGGCCGGAGCCTGGGCGGTGCGGGTGCACGACGTGTCCGGGACGGCGGACGCCGTCCGGGTGGTCGCGGCCTGGCAGCACGCGGCGCGGTTGGGGTGAGGGAGGGTCTGTGACAGGTGACGGCAGGTTGAGCGGCGGTACGGCCGGGCGGGCCCGGGGGGCGGACCTGGAGGCCGTGCTCGCGGCGAACCGGGGGCTCTACGAGGCGCTGGAACGGGGGGACCTGGAAGCGGTCGAGGACGCCTGGCTCGGAGCCGCGGACGCCGACGACAAGGGTGGCGTGGTGTGCGTGCACCCGGGCTGGCCGGTGCTCCGCGGCCGGGCGCAGGTGACCCGTTCGTACATGCTGATCATGATGAACACGGAGTACATCCAGTTCTTCCTGACCGATGTCGAGGCCGAGGTGCACGGAGATGTGGCCCTTGTCACGTGCACCGAGAACATCCTGTCCGGCGGCGAGTCGGAGGAGGAGGGGGAGCTCGGACCGCTGGTCGGCGGAAAGGTCGTGTCGACGAATCTGTTCCGTCGTACCCCGGCGGGGTGGAAGCTCTGGTCGCATCACGGTTCACCCGTTCTGACCAGCGGGGACGACGACGAGGAGAGCTGATTCCGGCGGTCGCGGAAATGCCGTCCCGGGAAGTCGCCGGGGAATTCCCGAGTGGTCACCGAACGTTCACGTCAATCGCCATATCGGCGCGCGTGGCGTCGGTTCGTGCCGGGTAGGACGGTCAGGCGTTGTCCGTGCTCACGGGTAGATTCGAAACGGAGTGGCGGGCGTGCTGCCCGCCTTCGCCCTGCCCGTCCATGCCTTTCTCCGGGCGGGGCCCGTCCGACTGGGAGCAGTGATTCGTTTGCTGGACCGCGTCACCCTGCGGGGGCTGCGAGCCCGGGGCCACCACGGCGTCTTCGAGCGCGAGCGCGTCGAGGGGCAGACCTTCGTGGTCGACCTCGTGCTGTACCTGGACACCCGCCCCGCGGCGGCCGGAGACGACCTCACCCGCACCGCGCACTACGGCCTGGTGGCGGAGGAGGTCACCGCGATCATCGCCGGGGAGCCGGTCGACCTGATCGAGACGCTGGCCCAGCGCATCGCCGACCAGTGCCTCAAGCACGAAGCGGTCGAGGAGGTCGAGGTCACCGTGCACAAGCCGGACGCCCCGATCACCGTGCCGTTCGACGACGTGACCGTGACCATCCACCGGGGCCGCGCATGACCCCCACCGCGCGCCCGGTATCCGATGTAGAGGACGTTTTCCGATGAGCGAGCGAAGCGAGCGAATGATCAGGAGTCGCGCACGGGTGAATGCCTCTGCCGAGCGAAGCGAGGCGGGCGCATGAACACCAGCGACCCGACCACCACGCCGAACACGTTCGACCTGGAGAGCCGGGTGGACTCCGCCGACACCACGCTGCACAGCCAGCGCTGCGCGGTGATCGCGCTCGGCAGCAACCTGGGCAACCGGCTGGACACCCTCCAGGGAGCCGTCGACGCGCTCGCCGACACCCCGGGGCTGAAGATCACGGCCGTCTCCGCGGTGTACGAGACCGAGGCCGTCGGCGGGCCCGAGGAGCAGCCGAACTACTACAACGCGGTCGTGGTGCTGCGCACCTCGCTGCCCCCGCGGGACCTGCTGGAGCGCGGCAACGCCATCGAGGACGCCTTCGGGCGGGTGCGGACCGTCCACTGGGGCCCGCGCACCCTGGACGTCGACATCCTGACCTACGAGGGCGTGTCGAGCGACGACCCGCAGCTGCTGCTGCCGCACCCGCGGTCGCACGAGCGGGCCTTCGTGCTCGCCCCCTGGCTGGACGCCCAGCCGGAGGCCGAGGTGCCCGGGCACGGGCGGGTGGACGCCCTGCTGGCGGCGCTGGGCGGCCCGGACGCGCAGGGCGTGAAGCGCCGCGAGGACATCCGGCTGACGCTGCCGGAGTAGGCCCGCGGGGCCGACGACCGGGTCGTTGATCAGGGAACTCGACCGGGGTCCCGGCCGTACGACCAGGTGTCAGCCGTTCGCGCGGGTGACCGCCCGGCCGGGCCCGGTACGGTGGCTTGGCGTCGCCGCGCCGGGCCACCGGGCGGCCCGGCCGGTTCTGGTACCCGGGAAGGACCCCCTCCGAGTGAAGCTGCTTCGCCTCCGCCTGCTGATCGGCATCACCGCCGCCACGACGGCGCTGTCCTGGGCCGGCTCCAAGCTGTGGGCCTCCGTGGACACGCTGCCGGCCGTGCCGGCCGCGGCACCGGTGGTGCTGGCGGCGGTGGCGGTGATCCTGCTGGCGACCGCGCTGTCGCTGCGGGCCAGGCTGAAGGCGGTGCGCGAGCGGCAGCCCGGGGCGAAGGGGGTCGACCCGCTGCTGGCGGCCCGGGCAGTGGTGCTGGGGCAGGCCAGCGCGCTGGTCTCGGCGGTGGTCACCGGCGTCTACGCGGGGGCCGGGATCTACCTGCTGGGCGAGCTGGACGTGTCGGCCCGCAAGGACCAGGCCGTGACGGCCGGGCTCGCGGTGCTGGCGGGGGCCGCGGTGATCGCGGCGGCGCTCTGGATCCAGCACGTGTGCAAGTTGCCGGAGAACCACGACGACCCGGGCGGTCCGGCGGCATCGCACCGCTGAGGCCTCGCTGAGCAGGGCATTCTTCGTGATCTTGCGTGAGAATCCGGGCACCTGCGGTAAAGACCGCACGCTGTCAAGGGCAGAAGGGGACCCTGGGCTGACACGGCCCCAATTCGCACGCTAGTTTCTTGGGCATGTCTCGCGGACGCCACCGTCATTCCTCCGTCCTCGGCCGGGTCTTTCCCCCCACCGCCGCCGGCGTGCTGCTGGTCGCCGCACTGGCCGCTCTGCTTTTCAGTCAGGACACCATCCTGGTGCGCTCGGTGGGCGTCGCGGCGGTGATCGCGACGCTCGGCTTCGCGCTGCTGCTGCGCCAGCGGGACAAGGCGGCCCGGGCGGCCGCCGAGATGTCCGCGGCGCAGCGGCTGCGCGCCGAGGAGCGGTTCGAGGAGCAGCTGGCCGAGGCCGAGTACGCGGCAGAGGTCGCCGAGGAGCGGGCCACCCGGTTCGGGCGGCGGCTGACGGCGGAGAAGTCGCGGCTGGCGAAGGCCGAGACCGAGATCGCCCGGCTGCTGCGCGAGCGGGCCGTGACGGTGGCCGAGCAGGCGCTCAAGGAGGCCGAGGAAGCCCAGCGGGCGCTCGCCGCGAGCCGTCCGAAGTACCCGGCCAGCCCGGCCGCGTACGTGCGGGCGGCGGCCGTGCTGCGGCTGCTGGAGCGCCGCGCGGCGGAGCAGGAGGCGCAGCGGGCGCGTACGGCGGGCGCGGAGGTCGTCCTGCGGGCGCCCGCGAAGGAGTCGCTGACCGGCACGGCCGCCCCGGCGGTTCCGGCGCCCGCGCCGGTGGCCGTCCCGGCCCCGGTGGTGCCCTCGGTGCCCACCCCGGGGCAGGCTCCGGCGGCCCAGTCGCCGGTGCAGCCCGCGCCGCTGCGTCCGGCGCTGACCGCGACGGTCGGTCAGCTCGGCGGGACGCCGGCCGCGCCCGCCGCGGCGCCCGTGCCGGCGGAGCGGCAGCGGCCGCGGCCGGCGCAGTCCGGGCAGGCGCGCGGGCAGGGCTTCAGCTTCTTCGGCCGCGGCGCGGGTGCCCCGGTGCGCCCTGCGGCCCCGGCACCGGCGGTGGGCAGTGTCGCCGAACTGGGGGAGCGCGCCGACCTGGCGGACGTGGTGGGCGACGAGGCGGTGGCCGCGAAGGCCGAGGCCGAGGCCCGGGCGGCGGAGCCGGCCGGGCGGCCGGAGCAGGGCGAGCCGACCGTGGTGGACCTGACGCCGGAGGACGAGACCGAGCTGATCCAGCTGCCGGAGCTGCGCGCCTCGCGCTGAGGACCGGAAGCGGGGGCCGGGGACGCCAGGGCTCGGTAGGCCGGGGCCGGGACGCCGGGACGCCGGGGCCCGGTGGGCCAGGGCCCGGTGGGCCAGGGCCCGGTGGGCCAGGGCTCCGAAAACGAAAACCGCGGCGCGGGAAGTCGGACGGACCGGCTTCCCGCGCCGCGGCGTTCCCCGCGGGTGCGTCAGATCTGGACGCCGAAGTCCTGGGCGATGCCGGCCAGGCCGGAGGCGTAGCCCTGGCCGACGGCGCGGAACTTCCACTCCCCGCCGTTGCGGTAGAGCTCGCCGAAGATCATCGCGGTCTCGGTGGCGGCGTCCTCGGAGAGGTCGTAGCGGGCGATCTCGGCGCCGCCGGCCGCGTTCACCACACGGATGTAGGCGTTGCGGACCTGGCCGAAGTTCTGGCCGCGGGCGACGCCGTCGTAGATGGTGACCGGGAAGGTGATCTTGACGGCCTCGGCCGGCAGGCCGGCCAGGTTGATGTTGATCGACTCGTCGTCGCCCGCGCCCTCGCCGGTGCGGTTGTCACCGGTGTGCACGACGGTGTTGTCCGGCGTGCTGGTGTTGTTGAAGAAGACGAAGTGGGCGTTGGACAGCACCTTGCCGTCGGCGTTCAGGACGATCGCGCTGGCGTCGAGGTCGAACTCGGCGCCGGTCGTGGTGCGGACGTCCCAGCCCAGGCCGACGGTGACCGCGGACAGGCCGGGGGCCTCCTTGGTCAGCGAGACGTTGCCACCCTTGGAGAGGCTCACTGGCATGACGATTGCAGTCCCTTCGTTCGCTTCGTTCGCTTTTCCCCGGGACAACGCAATACTCCGGCGGCTTGGTTCCGCAGGGGCCGTGAATTCTTCGTGAGCGCCAATCGGAGGCAAAGCCCGGGCAAAGCGGGTGTCAGATCCGCCGGAACCGGCCCTGCAGCGACCAGATGTTCGGATTGTCGGCCAGGTCGGGGTGCATGTCGAAGAGGTCGGCCAGGGTGTCCTGGAGGAAGTCCCGGGCCTCGCGCCGCAGTTCGCCGTGGCGGACCACCACCGGCGGCTCGTCCGGCAGCCAGGTGGCGGTGACCTCGACCCAGTTGAAGCGGCGGGCGAAGCGCAGCAGCTCGGTGTTCTGGGTGAAGTCGAGGTCGGCGGTCTGCACCCGGGCGGCCCGGCTGCCGTCCGGGTCGCGGTCCAGCAGCTCGGCGATGTCGCACAGCGCCCAGGCGAAGTCGAGCACCGGCACCCAGCCCCAGGCGGTGGACAGCTCCGCGCCCTCGCCGTCAAGGTAGACGTCGCCGCAGAACAGGTCGTACCGCAGGGCGTGCACGGACGCGGTGCGGTAGTCCGTCTGCGGGGGGTCGGGGAAGCGGTTGGAGAGGGAGTAGCCGAGCTCGATCACGTACGCCATTGTCGGGGCTCGGGGCGTGCTCCGGTAACCGGGTCCGGAGCGCCCGGAGGCGAGCGGGCGGGTATCGGATAACCGGGTGACCGTACGGGCCCCGCGCGGGATGATGGACGCATGTCCGAGCCCATCCGCGTGCGGGGGTCGGTGGTCGTCCCCGACGCCGAGCTCGTCTGGCGCTTCTCGCGTTCCTCCGGCCCCGGCGGCCAGCACGTCAACACCTCCGACTCCAAGGCCGAGCTGCGCTTCGACCTGGCCTCGACCACGGCGCTGCCCGAGGTGTGGCGCGAGCGTGCGCTGGAGCGGCTGGCCGGGCGGCTGGTCGACGGCCGGGTGCTGGTGGTCCAGGCCTCGGAGTTCCGCTCGCAGTGGCGCAACCGGGAGGCGGCCGCGGCCCGGCTGTCGGCGCTGCTGACCGAGGCGTGCGCGCCGCCGCCGAAGGCCCGGCGGGCGACCAGGCCGAGCCGGGGGATGGTCGAGCGGCGGCTGTTCAACAAGCGGCACCGCTCCGAGCTGAAGCAGGGCCGCCGGTCGCCGCGGGGCGGCGAGTAGACACGCCCTAGCCGAGGGTGCGGTAGCCGCCGCGGAAGTAGAGCAGCGGGCGGCCGCCCGGGTCGGGCACCGCGGCCTCCAGGACGCGGCCGAGCAGCAGGGTGTGGTCACCGGCGGGTATCCGCTGCTCGGTGCGGCACTCGACGGTGGCCAGTGCGCCGGCGATCAGCGGGGCGCCGGTGCGCGGTCCGCGGTGGTGCGCGGTGTCCGCGAACAGCAGCCGGTCGCTGAGCCGGCCCTTCATGGCGAACCGGGAGCCGAGCGTCTTCTGCCCCTCGGCCAGCACCGAGACCGCCCAGGTGTCCACCCGGGAGAGCACCTCGTCCATCCGGGAGTCCTCGCGGACCGAGATCAGCACCAGCGGCGGCTCCAGCGACACCGAGAGGAAGGACGTGGCGGTCATGCCGACGTCCTCCCCGTCCTCCGGGTCGTGGACGGTCACCAGGCTCACGCCGGCGGCGAGCTGGGAGAGGGCAGCCCGGAACTCGTCGGGCGTGGCGTGGGGGGCAGCTTCGGGCTGCGGGGACGGGTACACGTACCGCACGGTAGTCGTCACCCGGGAGAAACGGCATCGGGCCTTGGTCGTAGGACTGCCGGTCCGGCCGAAGGGTTGCGCCCGGTGGCCGAACTCACCCTCAGGAGTGAAGCCGTCGGACCGGCGGGCGCAGTCGGCTTCAGTCCGGGGCCAATGCGGTCGACCACCAGAAATGTTCCGATAGCGCTTTATGTCCCGCTATGGGGCAGATGAACTGATTAAGGGCGCATTAGTGTCGTGTGATTTAAGTCACAAGTGGCGGCCTATTGCTGACCGAGCGTGCCGAGCGCTGTGCTCCCTGTGATTCAGTTCTTCTGGCAATCGGACGATAACCAATCAAGAACTATCCGAAGCAGCCGGGGAGCCCCCGCATGGAAGCCGAGTCGGAGCCGTACGTCCGTCTCGCGACCCTCCGCACCTTGCACCGGGTCGTGGCGGACCTCAACGCTGCCCGCAGCCTCGCTGGCACCCTCCAGGCCGTCGTCGAGGGCGCGGTGCACGGGCTCGGCTTCGACGCCGCCGCGGTCAGCCTGGTCCGGCCGGACGGCGACCTCGTGGTGGCGGCCGTCTGGGAGCTGGAGGAGAGCCCGATGGGCGGCCCCTCCGTGCTGCTCGGCCAGGTCGGTTCCCGGGAGTCCTGGGACCGGCTGCTCGGCGTCAGCGACCACTGGGGCACCCTGCGCTTCCTGCCCTACGACCGCGGCTGGGCCGTCGCCAGCGACATCCCGCGCTGGATCGGGGACGGCCCGCTGCCGGTGTACGCCAACGACTGGCACCCCGCCGACGGGCTGCTCGCCCCGATGTACAGCGCCGGCGGCGACCTCCTGGGCGTTCTCTCGGTGGACCGCCCGCGCAGCGGCAAGCGGCCCGGGGCGTGGACCCGCGAGGCGCTGGAGATGTTCTCGCTGCAGGCCTCCATCGCGATCGGCAACGCCCGGCTGCGGGCCGAGATGCAGCGCGCGCTGGCCCGCCTGGAGAAGGAGCAGCAGGCGCTGCGCGCCAGCGAGGAGAGCTTCCGCCAGGCCTTCGAGTACGCGCCCAGCGGGATGGCGATCACCGAGCTGCACGGCGTCGGGCGCGGCCAGCTGACCAGGGTCAACGACGCGCTCTGCCGACTGCTCGGCCGGCCCCGGGCGGTGCTGCGCCAGCAGAGCTTCGCCGACCTCGTGCACCCCGAGGACCGGGCGCTGCTGGAACGCACCAGCGCCGAGAGCGGCCGCGCGGAGCTGCGGCTGTCCCGGCGGGACGGCGGCTACCAGTGGGTCTGCCTGCGCAACTCGATCGTCGCGGACGCGGCCGAGGGCCCGAGCTTCCTGCTCACCCACGTCGAGGACATCGAGGACCGCAAGCGGCACGAGTTCCAGCTCGCCCACCGGGCCAGCCACGACGCGCTCACCGGGCTGCCGAACGGTGCCGAGCTCAAGGCCCGGCTGGCCCGCCGGCTCTGCGCCCAGCCGCAGCCGGTCGGCGCCGCCGCCGGCCAGGTGGAGGCGGCCTACCCGCAGCCGTACGGCTACCCGGCCGACTCCTACAGTGCGCACACGGCGCACGACGGGCTGGAGGGCGCCGACCCGTACGCCGGGCCGGTGCACGGCTACGGGCTGCCCGAGGGCCTGCCGGGCGGGCTCGGCCCGGGCTTCGGGGAGCACGTGCACGCGGTGGTCCCGGCCGAGTACGGGCCGGGCGGCGACGCCTGGTCGGCGCCGTTCCGCTCCGGCGGCGCGGCGGCGGTGGACAAGGGGCTCGCGGTGCTCTTCTGCGACCTGGACGGCTTCAAGTCGATCAACGACCGGTTCGGCCACAACGCGGGCGACGCGGTGCTGGTCGAGGTGGCCCGGCGGCTGAGCCAGGCCGTCCGGGACGGCGACACGGTGGCCCGGCTCGGCGGCGACGAGTTCGTGGTGCTGGCCGACGGGATCGGCCGCGAGGAGGCCAAGGACCTCGCCCACCGGCTGCGGGGCGCCATCATCCCGCCGATGCGGATCGACGGACGGGCGATGCGGGTGGGGGTGAGCCTCGGCGTCGGCTGGGCCGGTTGCGGGATGAGCATCGAGGAGGTGCTGCACACCGCGGACGAGCGGATGTACGACGAGAAGCGGGCCAGGGGCGGGGCGGTGCGCGGGGCGCGCGGCGAGCGTTCGCACCGGCGCGCGGGCTGAGCCGGCGGACGGCCGCCGCGGGCCCGGTCCGGCCCTGGCCGGTCCGGGTTACCCGTGAGTTGTCAAGGGGTCTTTCCCCGCCGTCACAAACGACAGGTAGGGTTCCCGGTACGACAGCGTCCATGATCTGCGCCGCCCGCAGCCGGCGGCGCACCGGATGGGGGAGCAGACCACCGTGACGACCGCCGGCAGCAACGGAGTGCCCGAGGGCCAGGGGGGCGGTGCCCCGCAGGACGACGACCCGTTCGGCTACCTCTACCGCCCGGCCGACGGTTCCACCGGGGAGCCGGCCGAGCCGCAGCAGGGGGTCCCGCGTACGTCGTACAACCGCCCGATGGAGGTCGGGCGCGCACAGTACGGCTATCCGCAGCGGGCGCCGCAACAGCAGCAGCCGTACGGCCAGCAGGGCATGCCGCCGCAGGGGTACCCGGGCGGTCAGCCGCAGGCCCCGTACGGCGGTCAGCCCGGCCTGCCGCAGCAGCCCGAGTACGGTGCCGCGCCCACCCAGCAGACCCGCTACGCGGAGCACTCCCGGCCGCAGCCGGGGGAGGAGCCCCGCAGCAGCGGCCGCAGCCGGGGCGCGGTGATCGGCGCGGTGGCCGTGGTCGCGGCGATAGCGATCGGTGCCGGCATAGCGCTCTCCACCGGGGACCCGGATGGCGACAAGAACGCCAAGGGCGGCACCACGAGTGCTGCCCCGCCGGCCCCCACCACCCCGGTGCCGACGGCCACCACCGCGAGCGCCGCCCCCTCGGCGAGCGCGACCGCCATCTCCGGCCCGACGACCGTGGACGCGGGCCAGCTCCAGGGGCAGAACGCTCCGTCCGGCAACGGCGTCAAGGGCGCCAAGTCCGCCGACGGCAGCTACCTGACGCTCCAGCCGGGCGGTTCGGTGACCTGGACCGGTGAGATCGCCACGGCCGGGACGTACAAGCTGACCGTGCACTACAACTACTCGGGCGCGGACTTCAAGGGCGCGGCCGCGGTGAACGGCAAGGACTGGCCGAGCGGGGTGACCTACAAGATCTACGGCGCGCCCCCCAAGGACCAGACGTCCGCCTGGTTCAGCACCTGGATACTCCCGCAGTTCCAGGCCGGGCCGAACTCGGTGACCTTCACGGTGCCCTCCGGTCCGGTCCTGATCGACCAGATCACCATCGAGCCGGGCGGCTGAGCCCGCCCGCCCTCCGGCCACACCACGGCCGCCCGTCCCCGCAGGGGGAGGGCGGCCGTCGGCGTTGCTCAGGCGGGTTCGACGGCGGAGAACGTGTCGCCGCCCAGGACCCAGCGGCCGCGGCGCATGACGGCGACCAGGTCGAAGGTGTCGGAGTCGAGCACGACCAGGTCGGCGAGCTTGCCGGTCTCCAGCGAGCCGATCGAGTCGCTCAGGCCGAGCAGCCGGGCCGGGGTGGCGGACAGCGACTCGACGGTCTGGTTCAGGCTCAGCCCGTTGACGGTGACCGAGCGCTTGAACGCCACGTCCAGGGTGAGGGTGGAGCCGGCGATCGCGCCGCCCTCGACCAGCCGGGCCACGCCGTCCTTGACCTCGACCTGGAGCGGGCCGAGCGGGTAGAGGCCGTCGCCCATGCCGGCCGCGCCCATCGCGTCGGTGATCAGGGCGACCCGGTTCGCGCCGGCGGTGCCGTAGGCGAGGTCGAGGACGGAGGGGTGCAGGTGCACGCCGTCGTTGATCAGCTCGACGGTGACCCGCTCGTCCTCCAGCAGTGCCACGATCGGGCCGGGGGCGCGGTGGGCGATGCCGGGCATGGCGTTGAACAGGTGGGTGGCGACGGTGGCGCCGGCCTCGATCGCCTCCAGGGTGGTGGTGTAGTCGGAGTCGGTGTGGCCGACGGCGGCGATCACGCCGAGGTCGGCGAGCATCCGCACCGAGTCCAGGCCGCCGGGCAGCTCGGGGGCCAGGGTGACCATCCTGGCGTGGCCGCGGGCGGCGTCGACCAGCTTGCGCACCAGCGACGGGTCGGGGTCGCGCAGCAGGTCGGGGCGGTGGGCGCCGCAGCGGCCCGGGGAGATGAAGGGGCCCTCGAAGTGGATGCCGGCCAGGACGCCGTCCTCGACGAGTTCGGACAGGACGTGCGCCTGGCGGGCGACCTCGTCGATCTCGCCGGTGACGGTGGAGGCCACCGTGGTGGTGGTGCCGTGCTCCAGGTGGGTGCGGGCGGCCAGCAGTGCCTCCTCCGCGATGCCGGAGGCGTACGAGGCGCCACCGCCGCCGTGGACGTGCAGGTCGACGAAGCCGGGCACGACGGTGTACCCGGTCAGGTCGAGATCGCCGGGCTCGGTGTCGCCACCGAGGCCGGCGATGCGCTCGCCCTCGACGGCGAGGCGGTCGCCCTCGACGACGCCACCGGGCAGGACCAGTCGGGCGCCGGCCAGGGCAGTACGGTCACGGTCCGCGGTGGTCACGCGGTCACCTCCAAGGAGAGCAGGTCCCAGGCGAGCAGGCCCGCGCCCAGGGACGCGGCGGTGTCTTTGAGCATCGCGGGTACGACCTTCGGGGGCATCTGGAAGGTCAGGCGCTCGGTGACCGCCGCGCGCAGCGGATCGAAGAGCGTGTCACCGGCCTCGGCCAGCCCGCCGCCGACGATCACCGTGGACGGGTCGAGCAGGCTCTGGGCCAGGACGATGCCGTCCGCCAGGGCGTCGACGGCCCGCTGCCAGACCGCGAGGGCGCGGTCGTCCCCGGCGTCCACCGCGGCGGCGCAGGATGCCGCGTCGGCGTCGGGGTCGCCGCTGGCCTCGGCCCAGGCGCGGGAGACGGCGGAGGCGGAGGCCAGCGTCTCCAGGCAGCCGCGGGCGCCGCAGCCGCACTGGGGGCCGCCGGGGCGGACCACGACGTGGCCGATCTCGCCGCCGTAGCCGTGCGCGCCGGCCTCGATCCGGCCGTCGATGCCGATGGCGCCGGCGATGCCGGTGCCGAGGGCGATGAACAGGAAGCGGTCGACGCCGCGGCCGGCTCCGAGCCGGCCCTCGGCCAGACCGCCGGAACGCACGTCGTGGCCGAGGGCCACCGGCATCGCGCCGCCGTCCGGTCCGGCCAGGCGCTCGCCGAGGAGCCCCCGCAGCGGGAGCTCGCGCCAGCCGAGGTTGGCGGAGAAGACCGCGATGCCGTTCTTCTCGTCGATCGTGCCCGGGACGGCGACACCGGCCGCGAGCGGGGCGACGCCGAAGCGGCTGCGGCCCTCGTCCGCCAGGTCGGTGGCGAAGTCGAGGATGGCGGCGACGACGGCGTCCGTGCCGTGCTCCCGCCCGGTCGGTCGGCGTGCCTCGAACAGCACGGAGCCGTCCTGGGCGAGCAGCGCGGCCTTCATGCCGGTGCCGCCTACATCGAGTGCGATGACGTGCTTCACGGAGGACAGTTTCCCTTGGGCGGGTAGAAGAGGTCTAGTCCAGTTGTCGGATTGGTCTGGTCCATACGGGGTGAGCTTTGTCGCAGCTGCGGGGGTGTGCGGGGCTTTGCGCCGGGGTGCGAGGGTGGGCGCGGACCGGAGTGCGAGGGGCGGGGGCGGGGGTTTTGTTGCGCATTGTGCAATGACTCCGAGCACTTCGATAACTACTGGGGCGAGCCCGGTCAGTGGTGTGGACCAGTGCTCGGCGGGTTTGGCAGTGTTGCGCCTCCCCCCGCCGGATTCCCCCGTTCCGGCCGGCATTCACCCCCGTTCATCCCCGTTCATCCCCCGAAGGCGGTACCCGCGTTGAACAGGCGCGTCCACGTTCCCACCCGTGTGCTCGGCGGAGCACTGGCCGGAGCACTGGTCCTCACCGCGGCCAGTGCCTGTGGCGGGCAGGACGACGGGCCGGTCACCCTCAAGCTGGTCGCGGCCGACTACGGGGAGAGCCCCGAGACCAACTCCCAGCACTACTGGGACACGGTCGCCAGGGCCTTCGAGGCGGCCAACCCCGGGATCAGGGTCAGCGTCGAGGTGGACAGCTGGACCGAGATCGGCAAGAAGGTCGAGGACATGGTCGCGGCCGGCAAGTCGCCGGACCTGCTCCAGACCGGCGGCTTCGCGGACCAGGTCGCGGCGGACCGGCTGTACCCGGCCTCCGACGTGCTCTCGGTGGAGACCCAGGCCAGGTTCCTGGAGAACTTCGCGCACGCCGGGCAGGTGCTCGGGACGCAGTACGGGATTCCGTTCGTGTCCTCGTCGCGTGTCCTCTTCTACAACAAGGCGGTGTTCCGGCAGGCCGGGATCACGCAGCCGCCGGCCACCTGGAACGAGCTGCGGCAGGACGCGGAGAAGATCAAGGCCAAGGTGCCGGGGGTGACCCCGTACGGGCTGCCGCTGGGGCCGGAGGAGGCGCCGGCCGAGTCGATGCTCTGGACGCTGAGCGGTGGCGGCAGCATCTCCGACGACGTCGGCAACTACACCATCGACAGCGCCCAGAACCAGGCGACCTTCGGCTGGCTGAAGAGCAACCTGGTGAGCACCGGGCTGACGTACCCGAACCCGGGCACGATGAACCGCACCCCGGTGTTCCAGGACTTCGCCGCGGGGAAGGTCGCGATGCTGAACGGGCATCCGACGCTGCTGCGGATGGCGGCCGCCGGGAAGATCGACTTCGGGACGGCGCCGATCCCGAAGAAGGACGGGGTGGGGCGGACCGGGAGCCTCGGGGTCGCGGACTGGATGATGGCGTTCAAGGCGAACGGGCACAAGAACGAGATCAAGAAGTTCCTGTCGTTCGTCTACGACAAGGACAACCAGCTGAAGTTCGACGAGCAGTACAACCTCCTGCCGGTCACTCAGGACGCGTTCGGCCAGATGTCGTCGGACCCGAAGCACGAGGACCTCAAGCAGTTCGCGGTCGGGCTGACCAACGCGAGCTTCTACCCGTTCGGGGACCCGGCCTGGGGCGAGGTCAGCAACCGGATCAAGGCCGGGATCGGGCAGGCGGTGACGGGGGATCCGAAGCAGGTGCTCGGGGGGTTGCAGGATGCGGCGGTGAAGGAAGCGGCGGAGGTCCGTAAGTAGGACCGGGTCGGGCCGGGGCTGGGGACGGTTCCGGTGCCGGGGCTGGGGGTTCGCGGTGGGCCTCAGCCCCGGCGGGGGCGCCGGTCGCCGGTCAGGGGAGCGTGATGGCGTAGGCCTTGCGGAGGGTCTCGTGGACCGTCCAGGTGGTGCGGTCGCCCTCGCGCAGGACCGCGCAGTCGCCGGGGCCGACCTCCAGGGTCGGGCCGCCCTCGATCTCGATGGTGGCCCGGCCGCTGAGCACCACGAACATCTCGTCGGCCTCGACGTCGGTGACCACGCCGGGGGTGATCTGCCAGAGGCCGCGCAGGTGGCGGCCGTCGGAGGACTCGGACAGCACCTTGCCGGTGACCTCGGGGGTGCCGGAGACGATCTGGGACGGGTCGAGCGGGTCGGGTTCGAGGTCGGCGGTGGGGATGTGCATGGCGAAGCTGGGCGTGGTCATGGGGGTGACGTTAGTGGGGGTGGCGGCACGGTGGGGCGAGCAGTGTGTGTCGGGGTCACGCGGGAGAATGACACTCCGTAGCGGTGGACGGAGGTGCTTCCGGTGGGCGAGCTGAGTGAGCGGGACCGGGCGGTGCTGGCGCTGGAGGGGCGGCAGTGGCGTACGTCGGGGGCCAAGGAGCGGGCGATCCGGGAGGAGCTGGGGCTCTCCTCCACCCGGTACTACCAGGTGCTGAACGCCTTGCTGGACCGGGAGGAGGCGTTGGCTCACGCGCCGGTTCTGGTGAACCGGTTGCGGCGCGTGCGGGAGGCCCGGCGGGCGGCTCGTTGACCGGGGGCGCTCGGGAGGCCAGGGGAGGGGGCGGCTGCGGGGGGTGGCGAGTGCGGAGGGGGACGCTCCGGGGTAGGGGCTTCGGTATGGGCTTTGAAGAGATGTTCGTGCCGGGGACCGAGGCGGGGCGGGACGGGGTGCGGGCCATTCTGGCGGCGCCCGGGGATGCCGTGATCGGGTTGGACTTCGACGGGACGTTGGCGCCGATCGTGGCGGATCCGGGGCAGGCGAGGGCGCATCCGGGGGTGGTGGGGGCGTTGCGGCGGCTGGCGCCGGTGGTGGGGGCCGTGGTGGTGGTGACGGGCCGGCCGGCCGGGTTGGCGGTGGAGTACGGGGGGTTCGCGGGGCTGCCGGGGGTGGTGGTGCTGGGGCACTACGGGGCCGAGCGGTGGGAGGACGGGGAGCTTTCGGCTCCGGAGGTGCATCCGGGTGTCGCTCGGGTGCGGGCGGTGTTGCCGGGGGTGCTGGAGCGGGTGGGGGCGCCCGAGGGGACGTGGGTGGAGGACAAGGGGCGGTCGGTGGCCGTGCACACCCGGCGGACGGCGGCGCCGGAGGAGGCGTTGGAGCTGCTGCGGGCGCCGGTGGGGGAGCTGGCGGCCGAGCACGGGTTGGTGGTGGAGCCCGGGCGGCTGGTGCTGGAGCTGCGGCCGCCGGGGGTGGACAAGGGGGCGGCGCTGACCGGGTTCCTGCGGGAGCGGGGGGCTCGTTCGGTGCTCTACGCGGGGGACGATCTGGGGGATGTGGCGGCCTTCGCCGCGGTGGAGAAGCTGCGCGGCGAAGGCGTGGCCGGGGTGCTGGTGTGCGCCGGCGCGGTGGGGGACGCGCCGGTGCGGGACCTGGCCGACCGGGCGGACCTGGTGGTCGCCGGGCCGGAGGGTGTGGTGGAGCTGCTGGGGGCCTTGGGGGAGGCGCTCACAGCGCGTTGAGCTGGTCCAGGAACCACTGCTGCGGGGGGAGCGCGGTGGCCGCCGCGGTCAGGCGCTTGGTGCGGTCGGCGCGCTCCTCCGGGCTCATGGTGAGGCCGGCGTGCAGGGCGTCGGCGGTGGCGATGACGTCGTAGGGGTTGACGGTGAGGGCGTCGTCCTTGAGTTCGGCGTGGGCGCCGGCCTCGCGGGAGAGGACGAGTGCGCAGCCGTGGTCGGAGACCACGGGGACTTCCTTGGCGACCAGGTTCATGCCGTCGCGGATGGGATTGACCAGGGCGACGTCGGCCAGGCGGTAGGCGGCGAGGGAGCGCGGGAAGTCGTCGTCGACGTGCAGGATCAGCGGCTGCCAGGTGGGGGTGGCGAACTCGTCGTTGATGGCGGCCGCGAGGTCCCGGACGGCCGCGGTGTAGTTCCGGTACTCGGCCAGGTCGGTGCGGGACGGGTAGGCGAAGGCGATGTGCACCACCCGGTCGTGCCACTCGGGGCGGGTGCGGAGCAGGTGCCGGTAGGCCTGGAGGCCACGGACGATGTTCTTGCTCAGCTCGGTGCGGTCGACCCGGACGATGGTGCGGCGGTCGCCGACGGCCTCGCGGAGGGCGGCGAGGCGTTCGTCGACGTCGGGGCGGTGGGCGCGCTCGCGCAGGAAGTCGGCGTCGGCGCCGAGGGCGTGGACGCCCAGGCGTGTGGTTCGCCGAGTGGGGGTCCCCCCGGCCGAAGGCTGGGGGAGTGTGGTTCGCCGAGTGGGGGTCCCCCCGGCCGAAGGCTGGGGGAGGGTGGTGCGGCCGTCGAAGGTGACGGTGAGCGCGTCGTGGTCGACGGTCGCCTCAAGGAGGTCTTCGCAGCAGGCGGCGAAGGCACGGGCCCAGCGGTGGGTCAGGAAGCAGGCCCGGTCGGCGCCCAGGATGCCGGTGAGGACGGCCCGGGCGACGTCGTCGGGCAGCAGCCGGTAGTACTCGGGCGGGGCCCAGGGGGTGTGCGAGAAGTGGCCGATCCGCAGGTCGGGACGGGCTTCGCGGAGCAGGGCCGGGACCAGGGAGAGGTGGTAGTCCTGGACGAGGACGGCGGCGTTCGGGGCGGCTTCGGCGGCCAGGGCTTCGGCGAAGGCCTCGTTGTAGGCCTGGTAGGCGGCCCACTCGGTGCGGAAGCCGGCGTCGAAGGCGGGTGCGGTGGGGGTCGCGTAGAGCAGGTGGTGGACGAACCAGAGGGTGGAGTTGGCGACGCCGTTGTAGGCGCGGGAGAAGGTCTGCGGGTCTATGTCCAGCATCCGTACGGCCTGGCCGCCGACCTCGTGGCCGGCCAGGTCCAGGCGGCCGTGGGGCGCCCCGGCCGCGGCCCTGCGGTCGGAGTCGTTGAGGGCGGCGCAGACCCAGACGGCGTTCGGGTCCTCGATGGCGGAGAGGCCGGAGACCAGACCGCCGCCGCCGCGGCGCAGGGTCAGCGTGCCGTCGTCGGCGGTGCTGAAGGACACCGGTCCCCGGTTGGAGGCAACCAGGACGGGGGCGGTGCCGGTCGCGCTCGAACGGTTGGTCGATGAATCGGCCATGAATCCTCTTCTGGGTCTGCCCGTTCACCCGTTGGGGTGGATTCCGAGCCTACGGCGGAGCGGAGCGCGGCGCAGCCGTACAGTCGGAGACCTGCGATATGCAGCGGTCAGGGCTTGGCTGTCATGAGGGTCTGACGGACCCAAGTGAGAAGCCCCCGCGTTCGCGTGGGGGAGGAGTCACGAGGCTCCGCAGGGGTCGAGTGGGAAGCCTCCTCGTCGAGAGGGGGAGGAGTCACGGTTGGGATGTTGCCGGTTGGCGGACATCGCAAACCAACCGCCGGGGTAACCGGCGGAATCGCAGCGGCCGCACTGCTCGGGTCTGTCACCCGTCAGTGCGGCGCTTCACGTATTCGGGAACGGTGTGCATCGGAGGGCGTTCCAGGGCCGTCACCGGGTGGGTGTGGGCGGTGAAGGCGTGGGTCTCCGGGTTCCGGGTGAACTGGGTGAGGTGGGGGTGGACGAGGTCGGCTGAGGCCTTGAGGCGGTGGGTGCGGTCGAGGCGTTCCAGGGCGGTCCGGTAGATGGTGGCGGCCATCCGGCCGAGGGCCTGGCCGTCCTGGTGGCGGTGGTGCCGGACGCCGACGTCCACCTGGGCGAGGGCGTCCAGGCCGACCAGCTCCAACGCGTCGACCAGGAGGCCGAGTTCGACGCCGTAGCCGGTGGGGAAGGGCAGTCGTTCGAGCAGTGAGCGGCGGGCCGCGTACTCGCCGCCGAGGGGTTGGACGAAGCCGGCGAGTTCCGGCCAGTGGAGGTTGAGCAGGGGGCGGGCGACGAGTTCGGTGACCCGGCCGCCGCCGGCGGGCAGGACGGCGCCCTCCGACTCCAGCGGGCGGTCGTACATGGCCTTGACCAGCTGGATGGAGTCGTCGGTCAGCAGCGGGCCGACGATGCCGGAGACGAAGGCGGGGTCGAACTCGCGCAGGTCGGCGTCGATGAAGCAGACGATGTCGCCCTGGGTGACCAGCAGCGAGCGCCAGAGCACCTCGCCCTTGCCGGGGACGGCGGGCAGCCGGGGCAGGATGGCGTCGCGGTGCTCGACCCGGGCGCCGGCCTCGGCGGCGACGGCGGCGGTGGCGTCGGTGGAGCCGGAGTCCACGACGACGAGTTCGTCGACGAGCGGGAGGCGTTCCATCAGCTCGCGGCGGATGGTGCGGACGATGTCGCCGACGGTGGCCTCCTCGTCCAGGGCGGGCAGGACCACGCTGACGGTGCGGCCGGTGCGTTCCTTGGCGGCGAGGAGGGTGTGGACCGGCCGGTCGGCCGCGCTCCAGGAGCGGCGGCGCAGCCAGGACGCCACCTGCGGGAGGAGCTCGGGAGTCGGTTCGGCGGGCACGGAGGTCTCCTCGGCGGGGTGGGGTGGGACGGGTCATCTCGCGTGGCGGACGGTCCCGTTCGGGTTTGACGCCTTCGGATACAGTCTTCGTACAGCGGTCGGACCTTTGCACGCCGGGGTCGCCGTTGAGCACCACCACAATTTCACAAGCTCATCCAGAGGGACTGAGGGAACGGCCCGTTGACGTCCCGGCAACCTTCTCGCGCGGCTGTCGTCGACAGGCCCCGGCGGGACAGGTGCCAATTCCGGCCCGTGTCGCGACCGCGCCACGGGGAAGATGAGGAGAGAGGCCTCGCCGTCATGGCTATCACCGAGACGACCCCTTCCGGCGCCGCACCCGCCCCCAGCCTTCGGCCGGGGGGACTCCCACCCGTCGACCTCGGCCCCGCCGCCGCGCTGTCCTGTCGGGAGTGCGGCACCCGCTTCCCGCTCGGTCCCAGCTTCGCCTGCCTGGAGTGCTTCGGCCCGCTGGAGATCGCCTACGAGTTCGGCAGCGAGGGCGCCGAGGAGCTGCGCAAGCGGATCGAGGCCGGTCCGGCGTCCATCTGGCGCTACGCGCCGCTGCTGCCGGTTCCGGCCGACGTGGCCTCGAAGCCCAACCTGAACCCGGGGTGGACCCCGCTGGTCAAGGCGGACAACCTGGGCCGGGAGCTCGGTTTCACCGCCCAGCTGCACATCAAGGACGACTCCGGCAACCCGACGCACTCGTTCAAGGACCGGGTGGTCGCGTGCGCGATCGAGGCGGCCCGGGCGTTCGGGTACACCACGCTGTCCTGCTCCTCGACCGGCAACCTGGCCGGCGCGGTGGGGGCGGCGGCGGCCCGGGCCGGGTTCCGGTCCTGCGTGTTCATCCCGCACGACCTGGAGCAGGGCAAGGTCGTCATGGCCGGGGTGTACGGCGGCGAGCTGGTCGGCATCGAGGGCAACTACGACGACGTGAACCGCTTCTGCTCGGAGCTGATCGGCGACCCGGCCGGCGAGGGCTGGGGCTTCGTCAACGTGAACCTGCGGCCGTACTACGGCGAGGGTTCCAAGACGCTGGCGTACGAGATCTGCGAGCAGCTCGGCTGGCGGCTGCCGGAGCAGATCGTGATCCCGATCGCCTCGGGCTCGCAGCTGACCAAGATCGACAAGGGTCTCCAGGAGCTGATCAGGCTCGGCCTGGTCGAGGACCGGCCGTACCGGATCTTCGGCGCCCAGGCCGAGGGCTGCTCGCCGGTGTCGGCCGCGTTCAAGGCCGGCCGGGACGTGATCAAGCCGGTCAAGCCGGACACCATCGCCAAGTCGCTGGCGATCGGCAACCCGGCCGACGGCCCGTACGTGCTGGACATCGCCCGCCGGACCGGTGGCGCGGTGGAGGACGTCACGGACGCCGAGGTCGTGGCGGCGATCCGGCTGCTGGCGCGGACCGAGGGCGTCTTCGCCGAGACCGCGGGCGGGGTGACCGTCGGCGTGCTGAAGAAGCTGGTCGAGACCGGGCAGCTGGACCCGGCCAAGGAGACCGTCGCGATCAACACCGGCGACGGCCTGAAGACCCTGGACGCCGTCTCCGACGCCGGGATGACCGCCGTCATCCGCCCGACGCTGGACTCGTTCCGCGACGCCGGCCTCGCGTCCCTCTGAACCACCCCGACAGACCCCGCCCCCGCAAGGAGAGTCATGAGCGCCAACGTCCGCATCCCCACCATCCTGCGCACCTACACCGGCGGCGCCTCCGAGGTGGCCGCCGAGGGTGCCACCCTGGCCGAGGTCATCGCCGACCTGGAGAAGAACCACGCGGGCATCTCGGCCCGCATCCTGGACGACACCGGCAAGCTGCGCCGCTTCGTGAACGTCTACGTGAACGACGACGACGTGCGCTTCGCCGAGGGCCTGGCGACCGAGGTGAAGGACGGCGCCGGCATCTCGATCATCCCGGCGGTGGCCGGCGGCTGCTGAGCCGTCCGGAGAACCCGCGGTCGCCCGCGCGTACGGAATTCCGCTCTCCGTATGCGTGGGCGACCGCCTGCATTCCGGCGGGAATATTTCCGGGTCGAGTCGGAGTAGAGTGTGGCTCGGCTGGGAACAGGGTTTCCCTTTCGGCCTCCGCAGAGCTCGGCCCGGGGATCTCCCGCCGCTGGCGGCGGCCCGTGAAACATGTCAGGCAGATGTCAGAATTACCGCGGTGATTTGGGTAATTCGTCCGCTATGTCCGGCGTGGAATGCCGAGATTTTCCCGATTCAGCCCGTCCTGTCCGTTGACGCCGCGGTGGAATTACCGGCGGCTGGCCCTGTTGCAGAGGGCTTCGATCCGGATACATTCAGCGGCGGTCGACGCAATCACCCGCTCACCGGAAGCCGCTCGGCGCTCCGCGCGGAGGGTTGCGGCGTGCACGGCTGCGCCCAGGGGGGGTTCCCCGGGCCGGCCTTCTAACCAACCCGGGCCCGCGACCTGCGGGCACGTGAAGGGCCAGCACAGCACTAGGGGAGTTCGGAATGGCTCAGGGCACCGTCAAGTGGTTCAACGCGGAGAAGGGCTACGGCTTCATCGCGGTCGACGGTGGTGCGGACGTCTTCGTCCACTACAGCGCGATCCAGATGGACGGCTACCGCACCCTCGAGGAGGGCCAGCGGGTCGAGTTCGAGATTTCCCAGGGACAGAAGGGCCCGCAGGCGGACATGGTTCGCGCGGCGGTCTGACCTCCTTCCGACCCCAGGAGCTCGGCGCGGCCCTCGGCTGGTGACCACTCGCTTCTCGACGGGCCCGTACGACACGTGTCGTACGGGCCCGTCGGCGTTCCCGGGCGGCCCCGGCGGCGGCTCGCGGGTTGTCGATTGGGCTTGCACTCGACCACGGTGAGTGCTAATCATTGCGTTAGCACTCACAGCGTGAGAGTGACAGCGGACCGGGTCGGTGAGGCCCCCGGGAGCGGTAGGGGAATGGACCCCCGCACACCAGGGCCGTCCGTCGCGGGCACCCCTTGGTCCGAGCAGTCGACCGTGTCCCGGAGGACCACTTCAGATGGCCAAGATCATCGCCTTTGATGAGGAAGCTCGCCGCGGCCTTGAGCGTGGCATGAACCAGCTCGCCGACGCAGTGAAGGTCACGCTCGGCCCCAAGGGTCGCAACGTCGTGCTGGAGAAGAAGTGGGGCGCCCCCACGATCACCAACGACGGTGTCTCCATCGCCAAGGAGATCGAGCTCGAGGACCCGTACGAGAAGATCGGTGCGGAGCTCGTCAAGGAGGTCGCCAAGAAGACGGACGACGTCGCGGGTGACGGCACCACCACCGCCACCGTGCTCGCCCAGGCCCTGGTTCGCGAGGGTCTGCGCAACGTCGCCGCCGGCGCCAACCCGATGGCCCTGAAGCGCGGCATCGAGAAGGCCGTCGCGGCCGTCTCCGACCAGCTGCTCGCCCAGGCCAAGGACGTGGAGACCAAGGAGCAGATCGCCTCCACCGCCTCCATCTCCGCCGCCGACACCCAGATCGGCGAGCTGATCGCCGAGGCCATGGACAAGGTCGGCAAGGAAGGCGTCATCACCGTCGAGGAGAGCAACACCTTCGGCCTGGAGCTTGAGCTCACCGAGGGCATGCGCTTCGACAAGGGCTACATCTCCGCCTACTTCGCCACCGACCTGGAGCGCATGGAGGCGACCTTCGAGGACCCGTACATCCTCATCGCCAACTCCAAGATCGGCTCGGTCAAGGACCTGCTCCCGCTGCTGGAGAAGGTCATGCAGAGCGGCAAGCCGCTGGTCATCATCGCCGAGGACGTCGAGGGCGAGGCCCTGTCGACCCTGGTCGTGAACAAGATCCGTGGCACCTTCAAGTCCGTCGCCGTCAAGGCCCCGGGCTTCGGTGACCGCCGCAAGGCCATGCTCGGCGACATCGCCATCCTCACCGGTGGCACCGTGATCTCCGAGGAGGTCGGCCTCAAGCTGGAGAACGCCGGCATCGACCTGCTGGGCACCGCCCGCAAGGTGGTCATCACCAAGGACGAGACCACCATCGTCGACGGTGGCGGCGACAGCGAGCAGGTCGCGGGCCGCGTGAACCAGATCCGCGCCGAGATCGAGAACAGCGACTCGGACTACGACCGCGAGAAGCTCCAGGAGCGCCTCGCCAAGCTGGCCGGCGGCGTGGCCGTCATCAAGGCCGGCGCGGCCACCGAGGTGGAGCTCAAGGAGCGCAAGCACCGCATCGAGGACGCCGTCCGCAACGCCAAGGCCGCCGTCGAGGAGGGCATCGTCGCCGGTGGTGGCGTCGCCCTGCTGCAGGCCGGTGTCGCGTTCGACAAGCTGGAGCTGGACGGCGACGAGGCCACCGGTGCCAACATCGTCAAGGTCGCGCTGGAGGCCCCGATCAAGCAGATCGCGACCAACGCCGGCCTGGAGGGTGGCGTCGTGGTGGAGAAGGTGCGCAACCTCCCCGCCGGTCACGGCCTGAACGCCGCCACCAACGAGTACGTCGACCTGGTCGCCGCGGGCATCATCGACCCGGCCAAGGTCACCCGCTCCGCGCTGCAGAACGCCGCCTCCATCGCGGCGCTGTTCCTCACCACCGAGGCCGTCATCGCCGACAAGCCGGAGAAGGCCGCCGCGGCCGCCGGCGGCGGCATGCCGGGCGGTGACATGGACTTCTGATCCTGATCGGATCGGTTGATTCCTCGTCCGTGTGGGCGGTTCCCTTCGGGGGCCGCCCACACGGCGTTTCGGCGTTCGGACGTGTCGACGGAGAATGGACGGATGGCTGCTGACGACATCGAGACCGCCCTGCACAACGCGCGGGCAATGATCCTGGCCGACCTCACCGCGCGGGACGTGGCGGACGCCGCCGTCGTCTCGCTGGTGGAGCAGGCCGTCACACACCGCCGCTGGTGGCTGGAGCAGTGGCCGGACGGCACCGAGTACGTGCTCGGGCTGGTCGCCCAGGACGTCCAGGACGCGCTGCTGGAGGCGTACGGACGCTGGCCGCTGTGCACCGACTGCGCGGCGGACGGGGACCCCCACGCGCTGAGCGTGGAGCCCGAGCTGGGGCCGGAGCCGCACTGGGTGTGCGGCAAGCGGGGCGCGGTCGTGGCGCCGGTGGGCAAGCTGGACTAGCCGGTGGGGACGCTCCCCGGGGCCGGCGCGGCGGTGGATACGGTGCGCGCATGGGGCGCTGGGTGTGGCGTGTGGTGGGCGGCTGCTGCGGTCTCGGGCTTGTGGTGGGTGGTGGAGGTCACGGGGGCCGACCAGGACGCGTGGTGGGCGGTCATGGGGCGCCTCCCGTCGGTGACGGCGGGGATGGCCGCCACGGACCGGGCGATCGCACGGTGGCGCTGACGGTCGTCAGAGGGCGTCGAGTTCGGCCGTCAGGTTGGTGCGGGCGGCCGCTGTGAAGCGCTCGCGGGCGGCGGGGGTGCGGTAGAGCGCGGGCAGGGCGAGCAGGTGGCGCAGGACGGCGGCCCGGCCGGCCCTGAAGTCCGGCGCGGGGACGAAGCCGTACTCCTCGCGGACGGCGGCCGCGTACGCGGCGTACGCCTCGGGGGTGCCGCCGAGGACGGCGAGGTCCGCGTCGCAGAGCACCTCGCCGTTGCGGTCGCCGGGGGCGGGGTCGTGGCCGACGGTGAGCAGCACGAGGCGCTTCACCTCGGCGACCCGCTCGGCGGGCAGTCCGGCGGCGGTCAGCGCGCGGACGGCCAGGGCGGCGCTGCGCTCCTCGTTCTCGGTGCGGTCGGGGCGGTAGACGGCGTCGTGGAACCAGGCCGCGAGGCGGACGGCCTCCGGGTCGGCGGCGTGCCCGGCCAGCTCGTCGACGTGCCGCAGCACGGCGCGCAGGTGCGCGACGGTGTGGTAGCGGCGCTGCGGCTCCGACCAGCGGCGCAGCAGCTCCCGGCCGTACGGCTCGGGGTCGACGGCGGCCCCGCAGCGGTGCAGCAGGGCGGTCCAGGCGGCGAGCAGGTCTTCGGGGATCGTCATGGGTCCATTCTGTCCAGCGATTCAGGTGGACGGTATATGCCGTTGGGCGATATATGTGGTGGCATGACAGAACGCTCCATGCAGGAGCCGACGCTGCTGCTGCTCACCGCGCTGGCCGACGCCCCCAGGCACGGCTACGCGCTCATTCAGGAGATCGCCCTGATCTCGGACGGTCGGGTCAAGATGCGCACCGGCACGCTCTACGGCGCGCTCGACCGGCTGCTGGGCCAGGGCCTGATCGAGGTCGCCGCCGAGGAGGTGGTGGACGGTCGCGCCCGGCGCACCTACGCGCTGACCGGCGCCGGCCGCAGCGCGCTGGCCGCCGAGGCCGAGCGGCTGCGGTCCGTGGCCGCCGAGGCCGAGCGCCGGCTGGCCAGGATCCGGTCGATGCTGCCGGGCGGGACCGGGTCGCAGGTGCGGCCCGCGACGGGTGGAGGCCTTTCATGAGCACACCGGCGATCGGCACGGCGCCCTCGGTGGCGCTGCGGGCCGCGCTCCAGCTCTACCCGGCGCGGTACCGGTGCGAGCGCGGCGAGGAGCTGGCCGAGGTGTTCGCCGACACGACGGCGGCCGGCGGCCGGCTGGCGGTCGCCCGGGAGGTCCTCGGCCTGGCGGCGTACGGGCTGCGGGTGCGGCTCGGGCTGACCGGCGCCTCGGCGGCCGGGCGGCTGCTGGCGGTGCTCGCCCCGATGCTCGCCGGGGCGGCGGCCGGCGCCACGCTGGTGGCCTGGGTGACCACCGCCTACCGGATCGCCACCTGGCTCTCCTGGGACGACTCGTACGGCGCCTGCTTCTCGGCGTTCTGCCAGCCGGTGGCCGCCGCGCTGCTCGCGGTGGCGGCGCTCCTGGGCCGGTGGACGGCGGTGCGGGGCAGTGCGCTGATCCTGGGTGCCGTGGGGCTGTACGACCTGGCCGAGGCCCTGTGGCACTCTTCCTTCGACGCGTGGTGGAGCGGCTACATCGGGATGGCCTCGCTGCCGTTCGTGGCGGCCGCGCTGCTGCTGGTCGCGGCGCCGACCGACCTGCTGCCCCGGCCGACCTGGCGCACGGGCGCCCTGGTGTCGGCCTCGATGCTCGTGGGCGGGCTGCTGGCGGCGGCCCAGAGTTGGGACGACACCACCTTCCCGCTGGACCTGCAGTGGTTCGTGGTGATGCTGATCGCCCCGCTGCTGCTGACCTTCGCCGGGCTGCGCGGGCGGGTCGTGCCGACGGCCGTGGGGGTGGCGGTGCTGGTGCTGACCGGGCCCGGCTGCCTGTTCAACATCTGGCGCGGGTCCGGCGGGGTCTCGCACCTGCTGCCGACGGCGGTGTCGACGGTGGTCGTGCTGGCGCTGGTGGCGCTGGCGGTGCACCGGTTCGGGCGGCGGGAGGAGGTCGCGGCGGTCCACGGGCGGGCGTGACGTGAACAGTCCCCTGGAGGTCGCCGGGGGTCGGCGGATGTGGCAGGCTGTCGGACATGTCTAGACCAATTTTCGAAGTCATCGCGCTGACGCCCCAGGACGCCCAGGCCGCCGAGTCGGGCGGCGCCGACCGGCTCGAACTGGTCACCGACATGGCCGCCGACGGGCTCACCCCGTCCGCCGAGGACTTCGGCCGGATCCGGGCCGCCGTCGGCATCCCGCTGCGGGTCATGCTGCGGATCCGGGACGGCTTCGCCCCCGGCGACGTGGACGAGCTGTGTGTCCGGGCCGCCGCGCTGCGGGCCGAGGGGGCCGAGGAGTTCGTCCTCGGCTTCCTCGACGCCGACGGCGCCGTCGACCTGGCCGCCACCACGGCCGTCGCCGGGGCGATCGCCGGCTGCCGCTGGACCTTCCACCGGGCGATCGACCACAGTGCCGAGCGGGCCGCCCTGCGGGCCGCCGTCGCCGGGCTGCCCGGCCTGGACACCTTCCTCACCTCCGGCGCGGCCGCCGGGGTGGACGCCGGGCGCGAAGTGCTGTCGGCCGAGCTGGCCCGGGCCGGCGAGCCCGGGTACCGGCAGCGGATCCTGATCGGCGGCGGCCTGCGGGCCGAACACCTCAAGGAGCTGCGGGCGGAGGGCTTCGACGCCTTCCACGTCGGCGGCGCGGTGCGGGTCGACGGCTGGCGGACGCCGGTGGACGCGGCCAAGGTCGCCGAGTGGCGGGCGCTGATCGACGGCTGAGCGTGGAAGCGCCGACAGCCGGGCGAGCCGTGCCCGTCGTGCGGGAAGGGGGCCGGGGCGTTCGCGACCCGGCCCCCTTCCGCGTCGTCAGCGGAGCTGCTCCGGCAGCGGCTCGGCGTGCAGCACCGTCAGCCCGGAGACGGCGCGGGTCAGCGCCACGTACAGGCGGCGCAGGCCGGTCCGCTCGTCCGGCTCCCCGGCGATCACCGCGGCCGGCTCGTCCAGCACCACGTAGTCGTACTCCAGACCCTTGGCCAGCGAGGCCGGGACGAGGGTCAGCCGGGCCTCGGCGCTGGTCTCGGTGCCGGGGGAGAGGTACGGCAGGCCGGCCGCGGTGAGCGCCTCGGCGAGCTGCGGGATGCGGGCGTCGGCGGCGATCAGGCCGGTCGAGCCCTCGTGTTCCAGCGCCTCCCGGCAGGCCGCCAGGACCGCCTCAGTGCCGTCCCCGTTCACGACCTGGCGGATCGTCAGCGAGCCGGGCGCCTCACGGACCGAGGAGGCCGGGGCCAGGCCCGGGGCGATCGCCGGGAGCAGCCGGGAGGCGTACGCGATGACCTCCTCCGGCACCCGGAAGCCCTTGGTCAGCTCCTCGATGTGCGCCTCCGGCTTGCCCAGGTGGCGCAGCGCCTCCGGCCAGCTCGCCGTCGCCCACGGGGTGGTGCCCTGGGCGAGGTCGCCGAGGACGGTCGCCGAGCCGGTGGTGCAGCGGCGGCCGACCGCGCGGTACTGCATCGGGGAGAGGTCCTGCGCCTCGTCCAGCACCACGTGCCCGAGCGAGGGGGTGCGCTGCACCAGGTCGGTCGCCTCGTCCACCAGGACGGCGTCGGCCGCCGTCCAGCGGGCGGTCTTCACCGAGCGGCCGGGCTTGGGCCACAGCACCGCCTGCTGCTCCTCGGGCGTCAGCACGCCCTCGGCGCACTCGGCCAGGAACTCCGGCTCGGAGAGCAGTCGCAGGACCAGCTTCGCCGGGTCGACGGCCGGCCAGCACTCCTTGACCACCGCCTTGACCGCGCTGTTGCGGGCCACCGCGTCCTGCACCCGGTCGTCCGGGGCCTCGCCGCCCTGCTCCATCTTCAGCAGCACGGCGTGCGCGATGCGCTGCGGCAGGGCATCCCGGGCGGCGCCGTAGCGGACCTCGCGGCCCTTCAACTCCTCGATGATCTCGACCAGTTCGTACACCGGAACACGCCAGCGACGGGAGCCGCGGACGACCACGCAGGGCTCGGTGGGCAGGGTGATGCCCGACCGCACCGCCCGGCGCAGCACCTCGGCCATCCGGGCGTCGCCCTTCAGCCGGGCCGCCTTCGGGGTGTCCTCGCCCCTCACCTCGACGTGCCCGACCAGCTGCTGCACGGTGGCCTGGGCGACGTCCAGCTCGCCGAGGGCCGGGAGCACCTGCTCGATGTAGGAGAGGAAGGCGTTGTTCGGCCCGATCACGAGGGTGCCGGTACGAGCGAGGCGCTCGCGGTGCGCGTACAGCAGGTAGGCGACACGGTGCAGGCCGACGGCGGTCTTCCCGGTGCCGGGCGCCCCCTGGACGCAGATGGTGCCCGTGACGTCGGAGCGGACGATCTCGTCCTGTTCGGGCTGGATGGTGGCGACGATGTCGCGCATCGGGCCGACGCGGGGCTTCTCGATCTCGGCGGCCAGCAGGGCGGAGGCCTGCTCCGTCTCGGCCGGGTCGGTGAGGTGTTCGTCCTCGTAGGCGGTGAGTTCGCCGCCGGTGTAGCCGAAGCGGCGGCGGCGTTCGACGTCCATCGGCTCGGTGCGGCTGGCCCGGTAGAACGGCTGGGAGACCGGCGCGCGCCAGTCGATCACCATCGGGTCGCCGTCGGCGTCGTGGACGTGCCGGCGGCCGATGTAGAAGTTCTCTCCCCCGCCCGCCCGTCGCCCACCACCACCCTTGCTCGGCGCGCTTCGCGCGGCGCCTTCCTTTTCGCTGAGCTCCTCGCTGATCGCGTGCAGGTAGTCGAGGCGGCCGAAGAACAGCGGGGTGTGCGAGAGGTCGGCCAGTGCGGCGATCCTGGCCTCGATCTGGCTCTGGAGCACGAGCGCGGTGACCCAGGTGCCGGTCACGTCGCGGATGTCGAGCGACTCGACGTCCTCGCGCATGGCTCGCAGCGCGGCCCGGGACGCGGCCAGGTGCTCGCGTTCGCGCTGGAGGGGGTCGGTGGTGGAGGTGGCGGGCACAGCGAACCTTCCCGGCTGCCCCGGTGGCGGGCGCAGCGGATCGTTGGAGCTCACGGTGGGTACGGCCGACCGGTTGCCGAGCGGTCGGTACCTCCCCCGGCTGCCTGCGGGACTTCAGCAGGTACCACGGTTCGGGAGGGGGCAGACGGACGATCTTAGACCCGTCCGCCCGGCGGTTCCAGCCCGGCGGGTCTCAGGGTTCCTCCCGGCGGGTCTCGGGGTTCCTCCCTGCGGGGCGTCGGGGCCGCCGTACACCCGGGGGACGACCCGCGCACCTGCGGATACGGCCTTTGGAGTGATGCCGGCGGCCGGTCGGGTGCCTACCGTTGAAACATGAGCACCACGAACCACACCCCCCGATCCGGCCCGGCCGGCGCCACCGCCGCCTCCGGGCGCCACCGCAACCCGCTGACCACCGCCGTCCGCAACGTCGGCATCGCCCTGGACACCGCCGCGCGCGTGATCTTCCTCGGGCGCGACGGTGTCCGGTACTGAGCCCGGGTCCGTCTACAGCACGTCGTCCGCGTCGATGATCCGGTACGCGTAGCCCTGCTCGGCCAGGAAGCGCTGTCGGTGGGCGGCGAAGTCCTGGTCCACGGTGTCCCGGGCGACCACCGAGTAGAAGTGGGCCGCGTGGCCGTCCGCCTTGGGGCGCAGCACCCGGCCGAGGCGCTGGGCCTCCTCCTGGCGGGAGCCGAAGGTCCCGGAGACCTGGATGGCCACGGTGGCCTCGGGCAGGTCGATCGAGAAGTTCGCGACCTTGGAGACCACCAGGACGCTGATCTCCTTGTTCCGGAAGGCGTCGAAGAGCTTCTCGCGCTGGGCGTTGCTGGTCTCGCCCTTGATCACCGGGGCGTCCAGGGCCTCGCCGAGCTCGTCCAGCTGGTCGATGTACTGGCCGATGATCAGCGTCTGGTCCTTCTCGTGCTTCTTGACCAGCGCCTCCACCACCCGCCGCTTGGTCGCCGTGGTGGCGCAGAAGCGGTAGCGCTCCTCCGGCTCGGCGGTCGCGTAGGCGAGCCGCTCCGAGTCGGTCAGGGTGACCCGCACCTCGCAGCAGTCGGCGGGCGCGATGTAGCCCTGTGCCTCGATCTCCTTCCACGGCGCGTCGAAGCGCTTGGGGCCGATCAGGCTGAACACGTCGCCCTCGCGGCCGTCCTCGCGCACCAGCGTCGCGGTCAGGCCGAGCCGGCGGCGGGCCTGGAGGTCGGCGGTGAACTTGAACACCGGCGCGGGCAGCAGGTGCACCTCGTCGTAGACGACCAGGCCCCAGTTGCGGGCGTCGAACAGCTCCAGGTGGGCGTAGACGCCCTTCCGCTTGGTGGTCATCACCTGGTAGGTGGCGATGGTGACCGGGCGGATCTCCTTCTTCGTCCCGCTGTACTCGCCGATCTCGTCCTCGGTGAGCGAGGTGCGCTTGACCAGCTCGTGCTTCCACTGGCGGGCGGAGACGGTGTTGGTGACCAGGATCAGCGTGGTCGACTTGGCGTGCGCCATCGCGGCCGCGCCGACCAGCGTCTTGCCGGCGCCGCAGGGCAGCACGACCACGCCCGAGCCGCCGTGCCAGAAGCCCTCGACGGCCTGTGCCTGGTACGGGCGCAGCTGCCAGCCGTCCTCCTCCAGGTGGATCGGGTGCGCCTCGCCGTCCACGTAGCCGGCGTGGTCCTCGGCGGGCCAGCCGAGTTTGAGCAGCACCTGCTTGATCTGGCCGCGCTCGGAGGGGTGCACCACGACGGTGTCCGGGTCGACCCGGGCACCGACCAGCGGGACGACCTTCTTGGAGCGCAGCACCTCCTCCAGCACCGGCCGGTCGGTGGTGGTGAGCACCAGCCCGTGGGTCGGGTGCTTGACCAGCTGGAGCCGCCCGTACCGGCCCATGGTGTCCGCCACGTCCACCAGCAGCGCGTGCGGCACCGGGTAGCGCGAGTACGTCACCAGGGCGTCCACCACCTGCTCGGCGTCGTGCCCGGCCGCCCGCGCGTTCCACAGGCCGAGCGGTGTCACCCGGTACGTGTGCACGTGCTCGGGCGCCCGCTCCAGCTCGGCGAACGGCGCGATGACGCGACGGCAGTCGGCGGCCTTGGGGTGGTCGATCTCCAGGAGAAGAGTTTTGTCGCTCTGGACGATGAGCGGTCCGTCGTTCACGCGGGGGAGCCCTCCACTGGCTGACAGGGTGGATTGACGCAGACCCTCCAGTGTCGCGCATTCCGGAGGGGACGCGGGAGGCTGCTTCGAGTGACCACGGTGCGTACTCGCTCGTTGAGCGGGCCATGAAGAAGTCGAAGCGTGTTCTCACCGCCCTCGCCCTGATGGGCTCGGCCTTCGCGGCCACCGCCTCCTCGGCCGGTTCGGCCCACGCCCTCGCGGGCATCGGCGAGGGGCCCGGCGGCCTGCTCGCGGCGCCCGGGTTCCTGCTGGCGGAGACCGTCACCGGGGGGTCGATGCCGGTCGGGCAGGGGCAGATCGGCAGCCTGGCGGACAAGGCCGTCCAGGACAAGATGAAGGAGGCGCAGCAGGGGCACTGAGGCCTCGGACACCTCAGGTCACTCGTCGAGTTCCGCGACGCCGGTGATGCGGTGCAGGGCGAAGGTGCGGAGTTCTTCGGCATGGTGGTCGAAGGCGGTGACGAAGCCGCCTTCGACCTTGACCGGGTCGATGATCCGCTGGCTGGCGATGCCCTCGGCGTTGAGGTAGCCGATCCACATGCGCTCGCCGAGCAGGACGGCCGTCTGGAGGGCGGCGAGGGTCTCGGCGGCGGCGGTGCGGGGGAGGTGACGCGGGTCGGGGGAGGGCTCGCGGCGGCTGGCGGTGGCGGCGCGGTCCCCGGCCCGGATGGCCTTGATGGCGGCCGCGAGCAGGGTGTCGTCGGGGCTGGGCGGCCCGTCGGGGACGGGCACCGGTGCCGTGCGGGGCGGGGTGCGGTGGCTGTCCGGGCGGGTGATCAGCACGTCGCCCTCGGCGGACTCGGCGGCCGGGGCGTAGCCCATGGTGCGCAGGGCGGCGAGCAGGACGTCCGGGGCGGCCTGGGAGGCGAGGACGGTGGGGGCGAGCAGCCGTAGCCGCAGGTCGGCGGAGCGGCGGTCGGCGAGCACCTCGCCGAGCAGGGACGGGTCGTCGCAGCGCAGGTAGGAGGAGGCGGCGCCGACCCGCAGGATGCCGTGCCGGCGGGCGACGTCGTCGATCAGGTAGGCGAGCGGCTGCGGGACGGGCGTGCGGCTGTGCTGCTCCAGGAAGGCCCGCAGGTCGGTGGCGGTGCGGCCGGCGTCGAGGGCGCGGCGCACCGAGGCCGGGGTGAAGCGGTAGACGGTGGCGCCGCCCTTGGACTCGATGTCGGCGCACAGGGCGAGGGCTTGGGCGAGCGGGGTGAGCAGCGGGCCGGGGGCGATCGCGGTGAGGTCCGGCTGGAGGATCACGTGGTCCAGCGGCTGCGGGAGCAGCGGGGCGAGCACCTCGGCCGGGTCGGACTCGGCGGTGAGCAGGGCGCGGGCGGGGGCGGCCAGGGCGCCGCGGCCGGTGATGCCGAGGAGTTCGGCCTCGTCGAGGGTCCACGCGGTGAGTTCGTCGCGCAGCTCGCGGCCGTCCGGGCCGGTGGGGCCGCCGCGCAGCGGGCGCTGCCAGCGCAGGGTGGGGAGCAGTTCCCCGGCGGTGGCCGGGGTGCCGGGCGGGAGTTCGGCGAGCAGGGCGAGGACGGCGCGGCGGACGGACGGGGCGAGGGTGCGGTCGAGTTCGGGGCCGAGGGCGGCGCGCGGCTTGCCCCGGCCGTCCGGGGTGCCGGTGAGGGCGGCGACGCGGGTGGCGGCGAGCCAGGCGGTGGCCAGCACGGACCAGCGCTCGGCGGTGTCCAGGTGCAGCCAGGCGTCGTACCCCGGGGTGGGTGCCCAGCGTTCGTCCACCTCGCCGTCGGGGGCCAGCAGCCCCGCGGTGTAGGCGAGTTCGAGCCAGAAGGCGGTCTGCTGCTCGGTGCTCTCCAGGGCCTGGGCGGTGCGCTTGAGGTCGCGGACGCCGAGGCCACCGGCGCGCAGGGTCGGCGGCGGGGTGAGGCCCCAGCCGTCCAGCAGCTCCTCGACGGTCTTGACCGCGGTGTGTGCCTGTCCGGCCGCGGCGCCGTCCACGGCCTGGGGATCGCGCGGGGCGGCGGCGGGTGCGGGCTCGGGCTGCACGGGCTCGACGGTGCGGTGAGTGCGGCCGCCGCGCAGGTGCAGGGCGAGCTCGCGGGGCAGGACGACGCTGCCGGGGCTGGTGGGCAGCAGCAGGCCGCGGGCGAGCAGCCACTCGACCGGACTGTGGGCGTCCTCGGCGGTCACCGGGCGGGTGGCGTCCGGGACGGTGCCGGTGGGCGGGCCCCAGACCAGCCGCTCCAGCAGCCGCAGCGCGGCCTCGGGCGCGGTGTCGAGCAGCGCGGTGCAACGGGCGCGGTCGGTGAGCAGCGCGGTGAGCGCGGCGACGGCGCTGACCGGGTCCGGGGTGGCGGGCTGCCCGGCCGAGGCGAGCAGTTGCTGCAGCCGGGCCGGGGACATGCCGACGGTGGCGTCGGCGAGGGTGGGGCCGAGGCCGGTGCGGCCCGGGTTGCCGGCGGTCGGGGCGAGCGCCTCGCGGACGGCGAGGACCAGCCGCAGCCCGTTGTCGGGGCCCCAGAGCAGTGCCCGGTCGCGCAGGGTGGCGATCGCGCGGGGCAGGGCGGCGGCGACGGCGGACCGGTCGGCCGGGGTGAGCGGGGTCGCGCCGGGGTGCGGCTTGACCTTCGACGGGCCGGTCAGCAGGGTGCGGACGGTGCTCAGCGAGGTGCCGTCCGGGGTGGTGGCCAGCGCCTCGGCGACCTGGAGGGTGAAGCGGTCGAGCCGCTCCAGGGCGCGCAGCGCGGAGGCGCGCGAGGAGAGCCGGGCGGACAGCTGGGTGAGGTCGCCGGGGACGGGGTTCAGCAGGTCGGGGCGGGAGCGGAGCAGGGCGGCGAGCGCGTCGTCGGGACGGGCGCGCAGCTCCTCGGCGAGGGTGCGCGGGCCGGTGGCGGACCTGCCCCGGCGTTGAGGGCCCTGCTGTGTGGTCATTCGACCTAGGTTAGTCGGGCGCGGGGACGGCGGGGTGGCCTGCGCAGCGCCGTATCGCCGTCCCGGGGTACTCGTACCGCCGGGCCCGGCGGGTGGACTCGCGTGGGCGGGGGCGGGGTAGGTAGCGTCACGCCGAGGGCGGTTCGGTGGGCGGCCGGTACGGGCAAGGCGGGGTGGTCGGTGATGACGGACGGCGAGTGGTGGCGCAAGAGCGGGCCGTGGAGCCAGCGTTCGGTCGGTGGCTCGGGCGACGCCTCGGGGGCCGGCCCGGGTGAGGCCGTTTCGGGCGGCGCTCCGCAGGCTCCGTCCGCGCCCGTCCCCGGTCCCGACCCCGACAGCGTGTACGACCCGCCGGCGCCGAGCGCGGCCGGCATCCCGTCCGTGTCGCTGGACCTGCCGGACGTGGCCGCCGCCGAGGGGCGGTCGGACGCGCTCCCGCCGCCGACGGTGTCGAGCACCGGCCCGTGGACGATGACGCTCTTCGACTTCTCGGACGGGCTGCAGCCCGCACCGAAGCCGATCCCCGAGCAGCGCACCGCCGAGGATGCCGTGACGGCGGCCGAGCCCGCGGCGGAGGCGGCGAAGTCCGCGGACCCGAAGAAGAAGCCGCGCTGGGGCTGGCTCAAGCCGGCCCCTGCCGCGCCTGCCGCACCCGCCGCGCCGCCCAAGGCCCCGTCCGGGAAGGCCGGGGGTAGGGCCAAGGGCAAGGAGGCGGAGAAGGGCGCGCCCGCCCACAAGCCCTCCCCGCTGATCCTGCTCTCCTGCGGCCTGCTGGTCGGCGGAGCGGTCTCCGGCTTCTTCCCGGCCATGCTGGCGGGCTGGGGCCTCGGCTACCTGTCCCGTCAGATCTCCGAACTGATGCGCAAGTTCGTGATCCTCGGCATCCCGCTGATCACGATGAGCGCGACCACCCTCTACGCCATGCAGCAGGCCAAGCAGGCCGGCGGCCAGGGTGGCGGCCTCCAGTCGGGCTCGCCGCTGGGTCAGATCAGCTGGTCGGCGGCCCCGAACGTGCTGCGGGTGTCCGCGGTGCTGTCGGCGGTGGTCCTGCTGTTGCTCGCCATGCGCCGCCGCCCGCCGCAGCAGGACTGAGCCGGGGCCGTTCCGACGGCCTTTCCCGTGACGGCTGTTCGCGGCCCGGTGGCCGGAGCTGTCCGCGACGGTGCGCGTGCCGCGTGGTGGCCGCGTCAGTCGTCGGCGAGGTGGACGAGGCGGCGGAAGGTCTCCGGGTCGCCGAGGTGGCCGACGATCCACTCGGCGACGGTGGCGCGGGTGGCGGTGCCGGCGCGGGGAAGCGGCCGGTCGTACGAGACCTGGGGGCCCGCGGACGGCGGTCCGTCCTTGAGCATCGGCACCCGGACGACCGTCCAGGCGGTGTCGGACCCGGCGAGCACCGCCTCCATCCGGGCCAGGTCGTGGTGGATCTCCCGGTACAGCCGGTCGACCACCAGCCTGGTCACCACCCGCTGGGCGAAGGGGAGTCGACCGGTGTCCAGGCCGGCCGAACTCATCGTCACCAGGTGCCGGGCGCCGCCGGCCCGCATGGCAGCGGTCAGCTCCCGGGCGCCGTCGGAGAAAACGGTGGTGGCCCGGCGGCCGGTGGTGCCGAGGGTGGCGACGACGGCGTCCTGGCCGTTCAGCGGTCCGTGCAGGGAGCCGGGCCGGCTGACGTCGGCCCGGGCGGTGAGCGGGGCGCCGTGCGCGAAGCGCGGTAGCCGGGCGGGGTCGCGGGCGACGGCGGTGACGGTGTGTCCGGCCGTCAGTGCGAGGTCGACCACCAGGCGGCCGGTGCGTCCGGTGGCGCCCACGACTGCGATCCTCATCGGTTCCTCCTTGGGAGTGCCGGGACTTGGACGGTGCTTGGCATTCATTCAGACGGGCTGTATGAATGAAATCAAGTGAACCACAGCACACCGTGAGAGCAAGTCCAAAGGAGTGATGGGGCATGGGAGTTCGGCAGGTTCGGTACCCCGACCTGGACGGCCGGGTGGTCGTTATCGCCGGCGGCAGCCGTGGCATCGGCGCGGAGACCGCCCGCGCCTTCGGCCGGCAGGGTGCGGCCGTCGCCGTCCTCGGCCGCGACGAGGCGGCGCTGACGGAGGTGGCCGAGCAGGTGCGGGCGGAGGGGGTCCGGGCGCTCGGGCTGGTCGCCGACTGCACGGACGCGACGGCGCTCGGCTCCGCCGCCGCCCGGATCGAGCGGGACCTCGGCCCGGTCGACGTCCTGGCCGCCTTCGCCGGCGGCGACGGCTACCCGGTGCCGACCGCCCGCGAGACCGAGGAGCACTGGCGGGCCGTGCTGGACGGCAACCTCACCGCCACCTTCCTCACCGTCCAGGCCTTCCTGCCCGGCCTGCTGGCCCGCGGCAGCGGTTCGATCGTCACCATGGCCTCCACGGCGGGCCGGCTGCCCAGCGGTGCGTCCGCCGCGTACGCCACGGCCAAGGCGGGTGTGCTGATGTTCACCCGGCACCTCGCCCAGGAGGTCGCCGGTGAGGGCGTGCGGGTCAACGCCATCGCGCCGGGCGCCGTCCGCACCGAGCGGACCGCCGCGCAGATGCCGCCCGAGGTGCAGGCCAAGGTCGCCGCCGCGTACCCGCTGGGCCGCCTCGGCGAGCCGGGGGACGTCGCCTCGGCCACGCTCTTCCTGGCCTCCGGCGCGTCCTCCTGGATCACCGGGCAGACCCTGGACGTCAGCGGCGGGCGGATCATGCTCTGAGCGGCGGGGCCGGCTGCCCCGTCGAACGCCCGGGGCCGGGCCGGGCGCGGTGAACCGATCGGCGATACTGCCAGTTCGCGCGGAACGAGTGGAGGCGAGCGGGATGAGCCCCCGGTCCTACCGGATGGGACAGCGGCAGGCAGAGGTCGACGAGACCCGCGCCCGGATCGTCGCGGCCGCCCGCGCGCACCTGGCCGAGACCGGCGGGGTCTCGCTGGACGCGGTCGCCCGCCGTGCGGACGTCGCCCGGGCGACCGTCTACTACCAGTTCGGCTCCAAGGCGGGCCTGCTGGAGGCGGTCTGCGACGCCCTTGCCGCACAGGGCGGCATGGCCCGGCTCGCCGAGGCCTTCACCCTGGCCGACCCCTGGGCGGCGGTGGACCGCTTCGTCGAGGTGATGGGCGGCTTCTGGGCGGTCGACCGGGTCTGCACCCGCCGCCTGCGGGCCCTCGCCGCGCTCGACGAGGAGGTCGGCCGGGTCATCGCCGACCGCGACGCCCGCCGCCGCGAGGGCGCGGCGGTCCTCTCCGGCCGCCTGCCCTGCGCCCCGCCGGACGCGGCCGGCCTGCTCTTCGTCCTCACCGCCTTCGAGACCTACGACGCGCTGGCGACGGAGGCGGGGGCGCCGGACGGCGGCGGCGATCTGACCGCCGCCACCCCGGCGGTCACCCGTCTGGTCCGCGCCGCCCTCGGCGGGCCGGCGGAGCGGCCGTAGCGGCGCAGTGCCGGCCGCGGGCCTCGGCAACAGGGGGAGAGCGCCGGTGCCGTCCCGGTCGGCCGACGGCCGCTGCGGTCAACCGGCCTGCCGCGCGGCCGTGTCGAGGATGCCGGCGGTCACCGCCGCCGGGTCGTCGGTGGGCAGCGAGTGCCCGGCGCCGGGGACGATCTCGACCCGGGCGGCCGGCACCAGCCGGTGCAGGCGGTCGGCGACGGCCCGGGCGTCGTGCAGGGCGCTGCGCTCGCCGAGGAGGAAGAGGGCGGGGGCGGTGAGCCGGCCGAGCTCCTCGTCGGTGAGGGTGGCGGCCGGGGGCAGCCGGCGGCGGAAGCCCGTCGAGGCGCGGAGCAGCGCCATCAGCTCGGTCTCCAGGACGGCGCTGTTGCCGACCATCCGGGCCAGCCGGGGGCGCAGCGGGCGCGGGGCCATGGCGGCGAGGCCGCCGAGGATGAGCCAGGTGTAGAAGCGGCGGTCCAGGTCGGCCAGGCCCGCCGTTTCGACCAGGGTGAGGGCGGCGGCCCGGCCGGGGTGGTGGATCTGGTGGTTGAGGGCGATCCAGCCGCCGTAGGAGCAGCCGACCAGGTGGGCGGCGGGCAGGTCGAGGGCGGTGAGCAGCTCCTCCAGCCAGTCGGCGGCGTCGCGGCCGTCCGCGATGGGGGTGCTCTGCACGCTGGCGCCCGGTTCGCCGACGGTGTCCACGGCGATCACGGGGTGCCGGGCGGCGAGGGCGTCGAGGTGACGGTGCCACATCAGCGCGTTGCCGCCGGAGCCGGGCAGCAGCACGATCGGCCGCCCCCCGGCGGGATCGGTGCGGCCGGTGCGGTACACGCGGGTGGTGCCGTAGCCGGTGGGGACGTCGAGCGCCGTCCACGGCTCCGGCCGGAGTTCGGTCAGCGCGCGCTCGTACGCGGCGCGGAAGCGGGCTTCGGCCTTGCCGTTCGTGAACTCGCTGATTCGCATGGTACATGTGTATCACATGCATGATACGGGTGTACCAAGTGAAGCGGGCCCGACCGTCGGGCCCGACCGTCGGGTCCAGCTACGGAGGCCGGAATGACCGCGAAGGTCGACCACGAGGAGCGCCGGCGGCAGATCGCCGAGGCCCTGCTGCGCATCGCCGACACCCAGGGCCTGCAGTCCGCCAGCATGCGGGCGGTCGCGACGGAGGCCGGGGTCTCACTGCGGCTCGTGCAGTACTACTTCACGACCAAGGAAGGCCTGCTGCTGGACGCCCTGGCGAGGCTCGGCACCCAGCTCCAGGCCCGGATGGAGCGGTGGATCGGCCAGGCGCGGGCCCCCCGGGAGGTGGTGACGGCGATCCTGTCCTGCATCCTGCCGACGGACGCCGAGAGCCGCCGGATCACCAGGACGTACGCGGCGTACTACACGCTGGTGCTCGGCGACCCCGAGGTGCTGGAGAAGCAGGCCGCGCAGCCGCCGGTGGTGCTGGAGGGCTTCCTCGCCAAGCAGCTCCGCGCGGCGCAGCAGGCCGGGGAGATCGGGCCGGAGCGGGACGTCGAGGCGGTCGCGGCCGGGCTGCTGGCGATGGTCAACGGGCTCGGCTCCAGCGTCCTGGGCGGCCAGCGCACCGGCGAGCAGGCGCTCGCGGTCCTCACGTACCACCTGGACGAGCTGTTCGGGCGGCCGGCGGCGGGCTGACGGCCCCGCGCCGCCGGTCGCCGCAGCGGGCCGCGCCCCTCGCGGCAGGGGGGTTAACACCCGTACGGGACGGGTGCTTTCCCCGTTCTGCGGGCGGGCCGGCCGCGCCAGACTCTGGGCATGCCCGCGCAGCCCGTGATGACGACCGAAGCGCCCGAAGCCCCCTCCCCCCGGCCGGGGAGCGGCGGCAGCGACTTCGCCCAGTTGACCCGCCGGATAGCTGCCGAGGGTCTGCTCGACCGGCGCCCCGGCTACTACGCCGTCCGTGCGGGCCTGGTGCTCGCCGCCTTCCTCGGCGGCTGGTACGCCCTGTTCGCGCTGGGCGACACCTGGTGGCAGCTGGGCCTGGCGGCGGCGATGTCCGTCGTCTTCGCCCAGATCGGCCTGCTCTCCCACGACCTGGCGCACCGGCAGGTCTTCGACCGGCGAGTGCCGAGCGAGATCGGCGGCCGGATCGCCGCCAACCTGCTGATGGGCATGAGCTACGGCTGGTGGATGAACAAGCACACCCGCCACCACGCCAACCCGAACCACGAGGAGCGGGACCCGGACGTCGCCCCCGAACTCCTGGTGTGGTCCAAGCGGCAGGCCCGGCAGGCGAGCGGCCTCGCCCGGTTCATCGGCCGCCGGCAGGCGTACCTGTTCGTCCCGCTGCTCCTGCTGGAGGGCCTCAACCTCAGCTTCAACAGCTTCCGTGCGCTGCGCAGCCCCGTGATGAAGCGCCCGGTGCTGGAGGGCGTGCTGCTGGTGGTCCACTTCGCGGCCTACCTCGGCCTGGTGTTCGCCGCGCTCCCGGCGGGCAAGGCGGTCGCCTTCCTCGCCGTGCACCAGGCGCTGATCGGTGTCTACCTGGGCTGTGTCTTCGCCCCGAACCACAAGGGCATGCTGATGGTGACGCCGGAGATGAAGCTCGACTTCCTGCGCCGCCAGGTGCTCACCTCGCGCAACGTCCGGGGCGGAATGGTCATCGACTCGGTGATGGGCGGCCTCAACTACCAGGTGGAGCACCACCTGTTCCCCAGCATGCCGACCCCGGCGCTCGGGCGGGCCGCCCGGATCACCCGGGAGTTCTGCGCGGAGAAGGGCGTTCCGTACTGCGAGGCGGGCCTGTTCCGCTCCTACCGGGAGATCTTCGCCCACCTGCACCGGACGGGCGAGCCGATCCGCTCCGGTGGGTGACCGTCACGCCCCGCAGGGCGGTGGACAGGCCTGAACGCCGGTGTCCCGCACGGGAAGTCGGATCCGCCGACCTCCCGTGCGGGACGGCTCTTCACCGGCACCGCCCGTCCGGCACCGCGTTCACGCCCGTACGATGCCCCGGGCGGGGTGGGCGGGGTGGGCGGAGACCGGGGGGTGGGTGTGGTTCGGTTCTGGCTGCGATGGGTGCTGATCGCGGTCCTGGGGGTGGCGGTCGTGTTCGGCGGCTGGGCGGGGTGGCGGCACTACCGCGCCACGGCCATTCCGGCCCCGCCGGACGTCCCGGGGCTGGCGCAGGCCCCGGAGACCGGGGAGGCCCGCCGGGCGGCCGAGGAGCGGATGGCCGGCCGGGTCGACCGGCTGCCCGAACTGCTTCCGTGGGCCCAGGTGTTGGGGAGGTCGACGGTCGACGTGTGCCGGGCCGACTACCGCGGCGACCTGTGGATCCGGGGCAAGTGGCTGCCGGCGGCCTGCGAGCGGACCGTGAACGTGTACCTGGCCTTCGACGGGAGCGACGTCCGCTCCCGGCTCGCCGACCTGGACCGCTACCTGGCCGACCAGGGCTGGCGGAGCTCGCAGCGGTGGGAGGGCCTGGTCGCGGCCGACCAGTACGCCCACCAGCCGCCCGCCGACCCGACCCCGGAGGAGGTCGCGGAGGCGGCGGCCAGGCCGATCACCCCGTCCGTGGAGTTCGAGCTGTCGACGGGCGAGGCGGTGCGGACGGTGCTGGCCGTGAGTGTCGCCCGGCCGCCGGGCCCCGAACTCCTGACCTCCGGCGAGGACTACTGGTACGAGAAGTACGGCAGCCGGCGCTACCGGAACGACGAGGGGCAGCGGTCCGAGTACCTGACCTGGCAGCCCGTGCGGCCGAGCGAGATCACGGGGCCCGCCGAGGGCCGGTACGTGGCGGTCCTGGGCTTCACGACCAGGTACGTGCAGAAGCAGGGCGGGTAGGACCGCTGCCGGTGGCCGGCCCCCGCCCTCAGGCCTTCTTCTCGATGCCGGCCAGCAGGCCGCGGGGGTCGAAGGTGACCCGGATCCGGGCGATCCTGCCGTTCTCGACGTGCATCCAGTTCGCCGTCGGCGCCGGTGGGGCGATGGTCGTGCACAGCTCGAACCAGGTGATCACCTCGTCGCCCTCGGCCACCCGGACCTTCACGTCGATCCTCTCCAGCACCTGCCCGAGCCCCTTCAGCCCGGCCAGCGCCTCCTCCACCCCGGAGGCCGTCCCCAGCGCCCCGACGAAGTCGACGTCGTCGGCCAGCAGTTCGCGGATGGTCTCGAACTCGCCCGCCTCCCAGGCGGCGAAGTAGGTCTCGGCAAGCTCGCGCGCACTCTTCGTCGTCGTCATGCGTCCATCCTCCCGACCGCTCCGCAATCGGTCCAACAGATGAATCAGATGCCTTCCATCTCTGTCAGTGATGGAAGAAGGGTGCGCCGCCGTGTGACCGGCGGGCCGCAGTCGTTCATCCGGCGGGCCGATCGGCCGGGTGGACGGCGTGCCGGTCGAATATCGTCACCGGTCATGGAGATGCACCAGCTGCGCTACTTCGCCGCCGTGGTCGACGAGGGCACCTTCACCGCCGCCGCTGCCCGGCTGCACGTGAGCCAGTCCGGCATCAGTACCCAGGTGGCCAAACTGGAGCGCGAACTGGGCCAGCAGCTGCTCGACCGGGCCGGCCGGCAGGTGCGTCTCACCCCGGCCGGCGAGGCGGTCCTGCCGCTGGCGAAGAACGCCCTGGCCACCCTCGACGCCATCCGGCACACCGCCGCCGAGTTCGCCGACGCCGTCCGCGGCCGGGTCCGGCTCGGCATGATCACGGGCTGCTCGATCCCGCCGTTCCTGGACACCGTCGCCGACCTCGGCCGCAGCCACCCCGGCATCGAACTCAGCCTGCACGAGGGGCACTCCGCGGACCTCCAGGCGCAGGTGCTGGCCGGCTCCCTCGACCTGGCCCTGATCGGCTACGCGGGCGAGGTCTGCCCGGGCCTGGAGGCCACCGTCGCCGTCGACGAGCCGATCGCCGCCGTCGTGCCCGCCGGGCACCCCCTCGACCGGGCGCAGCTGCGACTCGCCGACCTGTGGGGCGAGAAGATCCTCTGCCTGTCCCCGGGCACCGGGATCCGCGCCGCCTACCAGGACTCCTGCCGCCGGCTCGGCCTCGACCCGCGGGTGGACATCGAGGCCAGCTCCCCGGTCGCGCTGCTCCGGCTCGCCGAGCGCGGCGCGGGTGTGGCCGTCCTCAGCGCCTCCTCGGCCGCGGGCGCCGGGCTGCGGGCCGTCCCCCTGGCCGACGCCGCCGCGCACGCCCGGCTCGGCCTGGTCGCCCGCCGTGACCAACCGTCCCCGGCCGTACGGCTGTTGCGGGCCAGGCTCAGGGCGGCGCTCAGCTTCGAGTGACCGTCGGACGGCTCGTGCGGAGGCGTGAACGCCACGCGGGCGAACGGGCCCGGTGCCGGCGGCTCAGGCCTTCCAGTGCGGATCGCGCCCCGAGGCGGCCAGTGCGCGGTCCCACGCGGAGGCGTCCTGCGGCAGTGCCACCGACTCGGCGAAGCCCGCGTACTGCCGGTACAGCTCGGCGTTCTCCGCCACGATCTCCCCGGCCAGCAGCGCGAGTTCCTCGTCGACCTCGATCCGCCCGCCGGTCGCCCGGGCCACGTCCCAGCCGTGCAGCAGCAGCTCCAGGATCAGCATCCGGGCGATCCCGACCGCCGGCACCGGGGCGCCGCCGAGGTCGACGTCCCCCTCCCAGGCCGCCGGGTCGGCCCAGGCCGCGACCGCGCGCTTCAGCTGGGCCGCGTACGCGGAGCTCCAGTCGGCCTCGGCGGCGAAGTCCCGCGAGCTCAGCTCCTCGGGCAGCTCGACCCGCCGGGCCCGGTGCTCCAGGCCGTGCGAGCTGTAGAGCACCCAGTGGTTGATCAGCGCGCGGGTGTCGAACTCCGCGCAGGGCGTCGGCGCGTCCAGCGGCAGGCCGGCCGGAACGGTGGCGGCGACACCGGCCGCGGCGGAGGCGGCACGGGCCAGGAACGGGTGCATCGGGTGGGCGTTCATGGTGCCGATTCTGGCCGGGGCGCACCGGTCGGTCTTGAAGAAACGCGACGCCCGGGCCCTAGCCTGGCCGTCATGGACTCCCCGGACCCTCCCGACCTCGGCCGCGGTGTGCTCCACCCCGCCCGGGCGGCCGAGCTGATCACCGTGGACCGGCTCGCGCCCGACCCCGCCGTGGCGCGGTTCGTCGAGTACTACTGGCTGGTCCGCTGGGACCTGCACGGGCTGCCGCCGTACGAGCAGAAGGTGCTCGCCCACCCCAACGTCCACCTGGTCTTCGAGGCCCCGCGGGCGCGCGTGTACGGGGTGGACCGCTCGCTCTTCGTCCGCCGCCTGGAGGGTGCCGGGCACGTGCTGGGCGTGCGGTTCCGCCCCGGCGCCTTCCGCTCGTTCGCCGGGCACCCGGTGAGCGGGCTGGCCGACCGGTCCGTGCCCGCCGCCGAGTACTTCGGGCCCGCGGCCGACCGGCTCACCGCGGAGATCCTCGGGGCGCCCGGCAGCCCCGCCGCCCTCGTCGACGCCTTCCTGCGCCCCCGGCTGCCCGCGCCCGACCCGGTCGCCGCCGAGGTCGCCGCCATGGTGGACCGGATCACCGGCACGCCGGACCTGTGCCGGGTGGACGAGCTGGCCGTCGAGCTGGGCCTGACCGTCCGCCGCCTCCAGCGCCTGTTCGCCGAGTACGTCGGCGCCTCCCCGAAGTGGGTGCTGCGCCGCGCCCGCCTCCACGAGGCCGCCGAGCGCGCCCGTACCGACGGCGAGTTGGATCTGGCCGCGCTCGCCGTCGAGCTGGGCTACGCGGACCAGGCCCACCTCACCCGGGACTTCACCGCCGCCGTCGGCGTCTCCCCGGCCCGCTACGCCGGGACGCGCTGAGCCGGGCCCTACGCGCCCAGGAAGCGTTGCAGCTCGTCCAGCACGTAGTTGGCCCCGGTGTACCCGATCCCCTGGAACCACAACTGGTCGTCCACCGGGAACGCCCGGTGCCCCTTCACCGCCGCCAGCGCCTGCCAGCCCGGGCTCGCCAGCACGGCGTTGGCGCCCGACCGCTCCGGATCGCCGTACGTCGCGTACAGCAGCAGGTCGCCGTCGGCCCTGGCGAGCTGGTCCGGCGGGACCTCGACGTCCGACTGGTCGACGTTCTGCGCGTCCGGCCGGCCCACCTGGGCGTCGGCGAGCACCGTCCCGGGGAAGCTCTGCCGGCCGAACACCCGGATGCCGCCGCCCTCCACGAACCGCACCAGGCTCACCCTGCGCCCCGACAGCCTCGCCGCCGCCAGGGCCTGGGCCACCTGCCCGGCGTGCTTCTGGTACGCGCCGGCGAAGGCCGCCCCGGCCGCCTCCCGGTTCAGCGCCTGGGCGTGCAGCTGGAAGTCGGCCTTCCAGGGCGCCCCGGTGGTCTGGGTGAGCACGGTCGGGGCGATCTCCCGCAGCTGCTCGTAGCGGTCGCCGTCGCGGGCCTGGTTGGAGAGGATCAGGTCCGGCCGCAGCGCCCGTACGGTCGGCAGGTCGGGCGCGCCGGCCGGGCCGACCAGCCGGATCCCGGTCGTCCGGGAGGCCGGCCAGTACTCGGGGTAGCGGGTGTCGCGGGCCGGGAGCGCGGCGCCGACCGGGGTGATGCCGAGGGTCAGCGCGGAGTCGAGCACGTCGGTGTCCAGCACGATCACCCGCATCGGCGCGCCCGGCACCACCACCGGGCCGGTGGCGGCGTTCACCGTCACCGGCGGCAGCGGGGCCGGGGACGGCGAGGCGCCGGTGGCGGGGCCGTCCGCGGCCGCCGGGGCCGGCCGCCTGTCGGTGCAGCCGGTGGCCGCCGTGAGCGCGGCTCCACCGAGACCGGCGAGGAGGGTGCGGCGGGAGATCCGGGGCATCGGTGGTCCTCTGGCGGCGGGGCTGGGTGCCGTCGATTATGTCCGAAATGGTGGCTAAAGTTCCGTTAAGTGTGAGTTCCGTCAGGCGGGGGAGCGCCGCCGAGCGCGCTCCCAGCCCCCGCGGGCCCGCGCCCCCTCAGGCCCGCGCCGCCGCCTCCCGCGCCGCCCACGGGGCACCCGGCACGACCAGCGGCGTGCCGGTCACCGGGTCCGGCACCACCACCGAGTCCAGCCCGAACACCTGCCGCACCAGCTCGGCCGTCACCACGTCCCCGGGCGGGCCCTGCGCCACCACCCGGCCGTCCCGCATCGCCACCAGGTGGTCCGCGTACCGGGCGGCCTGGTTGAGGTCGTGCAGCACCGCGACGACGGTCCGGCCGCGCTCGACGTTCAGCCGGCGGACCAGGTCCAGCACCTCCACCTGGTGCGCGATGTCCAGGTAGGTGGTCGGCTCGTCCAGCAGCAGGATGTCGGTGCCCTGGGCGAGCGCCATCGCGATCCAGGCGCGCTGGCGCTGGCCGCCGGACAGCTCGTCCATGCTCCGCTCGGCCAGCTCGGCGGTGGAGGTGCGCTCCAGCGCCTCCGCGACCGCCGCCTCGTCCTCCGGCGACCACTGCTGCCACCAGCTCTGGTGCGGCTGGCGGCCGCGCGCGACCAGGTCCGCCACCGAGATGCCCTCGGGGGCGGTCGGCGACTGCGGCAGCAGGCCGAGCCGCTGGGCGATCCGCTTGGTCGGGATCCGCGCCAGCTCCTCGCCGTCCAGCAGCACCGCGCCCCGGACCGGCTTCAGCAGCCGGCCGAGGGCCCGCAGCAGGGTCGACTTGCCGCACGCGTTCGGGCCGACGATCACCGTCACCCGCCCGTCCGGGACGGCCACGTCCAGGTCCTCGACGACCGTGCGCGCCTCGTAGGCCAGGGTGAGGCCCCGGGCCTCCAGACGGTGAGCGGACATCAGGAACCTCCACGGCGGGATCGGATCAGCAGCCACATCAGGTACGGCGCGCCGACCATGCCGGTCACCACGCCCACCGGCAGCTCGGTCGGGGCCAGCAGCCGCCGGGCGATCAGGTCGGCGAGGACCACCACCAGCGCGCCGGTCAGCGCCGAGCAGAACAGCGGGACCTGCGCCGAGCGGGCCAGCCGCAGCGCGATCTGCGGGGCCATCAGCGCGACGAAGTCCACCGGCCCGGCGGCCCCGGCCGCGCACGAGGCCAGCACGATGCCCAGCAGCGCCATGCCGAGGCGGATCCGGTCCAGGCGCAGGCCGAGGCCGACGGCGGTGGCGTCGTCGAAGGAGATCGACCGCTGGGCGCGGGCCGCCCACAGTGCGACCGGCAGGGCGGCGAGCAGCACCCGGGCGAGCCAGCCGGCCTGGTCGTAGCCGGCGCCGTTCAGGCTGCCGGTCATCCAGACCTTGGCGGCCTGGGCCTGGAAGCCGTCGCCCTTGGTGAGGAAGACGGAGGTGAGGGACGACAGCGCGACGCTGATCCCGATGCCGATCAGCACGAAGCGCTGCGCGTGCAGGCCGCGCCGCCAGGCCAGCGCGTACACCAGCAGCCCGGCCACCAGGCCGCCGGCCACCGCCGCGTACGGGGCCTGACCGGTCGAGCCGACCACGCCGTACGCCATCAGGCCGACCACGGTCGCGGTCGCGCCCCAGGTCACGCCCACCACGTCGGGGCTGGCCAGCGGATTGCGGGCGACGGTCTGGATCAGTGCCCCGGCCAGCCCGAGTGCCAGGCCGACCAGCAGCCCGACCGCCACCCGGGGCAGCCGGAACTCGCCGACCACCAGCTCGTGCGGACTCGGCTGCCCGAGCACCACCTTGACCACCTCGCCCGGCGGGACGGTGGACTCGCCCAGGCAGAGCGAGGCCACCACCGTCGCCGCCAGCGCCACCAGCAGCCCGACGGTGACGGCGACCGAGCGCCGGTGCACCAGGAACGACGCCCGCCCGGCCCGGACGACGGAGTAGCCCCGCAGGGAGACGGAACCCGTGCCGGGGACGGAACCCGTGCCGGGGACGGAACTCATGCCGCCACCACCTTCCGGCGGCGGACCAGGGCCACCAGCACCGGGACGCCGACCAGGGCCGTCATGACGCCCGCCGGGACCTCGGACGGGGGGAACAGGACCCGGCCGAGGGTGTCGGCGAGCAGGAGCAGCGCCGGGCCGAGGACGGCGGAGAAGGCGAGGATCCAGCGGTGGTCGGCGCCGGCCACCGCGCGGGCCGCATGCGGAACGGCGAGGCCGACGAAGGCGACCGGGCCGGCCGCCGCGACCGCCGAGCCGGTCAGGACGGTCGCGCCGAGCGCGCCGACGGCCCGGACCAGGCCGGTCCTGGCGCCCAGCCCCTTCGCGGTGTCGTCGCCGAGCGCGAGCGCATCCAGTCCGCGTGCCACCGCGACCACCAGCACCGTGCCGACGGCCAGGAACGGCAGCAGCTGCCAGGCCACGTCCGAGGTCCGTCCGGAGAGCGAGCCGACGTGCCAGAAGCGGAACTGGTCCATGGTGGCCGCGTCGGTGGTCAGCACCAGGGTGTTGAGCGAGGCGATGAAGGCGGACGTCGCCGAGCCGGCCAGCGCCAGCTTGACCGGCGTGGCCCCGCCCCGGCCGCGCCCGGCGAGCCCGTACACCAGCACGGTGGCGACCACCGCGCCGACGAAGCCGAACCAGACGTACCCGGTGAGGGTGGAGACGCCGAAGCCGGAGATGGCGACCACCACGCCGGCCGCCGCGCCCTGGGAGACGCCGAGGATGCCGGGGTCGGCGATCGGGTTGCGGGTCAGGCCCTGCATGACGGCCCCGGCCAGTCCGAGCGCCGCGCCGACGGCCAGCCCGACGACGGTGCGCGGCACCCGCAGCTCGCGGATCACCACGGCGTCGGCGGTGTCGCCGCCGTGCAGCAGGGCGTCGAGCGTGTCGCCGAACGGGATGGTCCGGCTGCCGACCGCCAGGCTCAGCAGCACCGCGGCGGCCAGGACGGCGAGTGCGGCGGCGAGCCACAGTATTCGGCGCCGCGGCGCGCGGTACGGCGCGCGGGGCGCACCGGGCGGTGCGCTGGTGTCGGTCATGGGCCCTCTCCGCAGACAACTCAGGTAAACCTAAGTTCAGCTGCGAAGCCCGGGCAAATTGCCTCGTGGCCGCGGCACCTGTTGGGTAGCCTGGCGGCATGCCCGCGACGCCACCCGCTCAGCTCACCGTCGGCTTCGACCTCGACATGACGCTGCTGGACACCCGGCCGGGTGTCCGAGCCACCTACCTGGCGCTCTCCGCCGAGACCGGCACCTACGTCGACGCCGACCTGGTGGTCACCCGGCTGGGCCCGCCATTGCTGGACGAGATCCGCAACTGGTTCCCGGAGGACGAGGCGGAGCGCGTCGCCGACCGCTACCGCGAGCTCTACCGTGACCACGCCTTCGCCCCGACCGTGGCCCTGCCCGGCGCGCACGCCGCCGTCGAGGCGGTCCGCGCCCACGGCGGCCGGGTCGCGGTGATCACCGGCAAGTACGAGCCGAACGCCCGCCTCCACCTGGAGCACGCCGGGCTGGCCGTGGACGCCGTGATCGGCGACCTGTGGGCGGAGACCAAGGGCGAGGCGCTGCGCGAGCACGGCGCGAGCGTCTACGTCGGCGACCACCTCGGCGACATCCGGGGCGCCCGGCACGCGGACGCCGTCGCGGTCTGCGTGCCCACCGGCCCGTACAGCGCGGAGGAGCTGCGCGAGGCGGGCGCGGACGTGGTGCTGGCGGACCTCACAGGCTTCCCGGACTGGCTCGCCGGGCACCTGGCCGAGCGCGGCTAGACCACGGCCGCGGCGGCCCTCAGGGCCCGACCCGGCGGCGCTGGGCCCGCGCGTTCAGCAGCAGCCCGGTCAGCGCGGCCAGGAAGCCGGCCGGCATCAGCATGCTCAGCCAGTACGCGGCCGTCGGCAGCGGCGTCAGGTGCAGGAACAGCGGGACGAAGGTGACCAGGGTGGCGAGTGCGCCGAGACCGAAGACGATCGCCCCGGCCTTGACGTACACGTCGCCGGGGTCGGCGCTCTGGCTGCTCACGTCTGCTCACTCCTACGGGCCGGTCGGAACTGCCCCCAGTCTGGCAGAGCGGCCGCCGGGGAGGCCCACCGGAGCGGCCCGGTCACGTTGCGCAGTTTCCCGGCAGCTGAACGTTTTGATCCCTGTTGAGCGGGGGTATGCACGGGGTGCCGAGGGGCGCTACAGGTGCGCCCCGCGTCCTCAGACCCGGGGGGTGTGAGCCGATGGACCGCGCGGAGCCGCGCCCCGGCCGTGCCAGTGCCGGGTTGCCCGTGACCGCGAGATCCCGTTCCCGCCGCCGCCCCGAACGGGCCTCGGAACGCGGATCCCTCGCGGAACGCGGATGAGGCAGTGACGGACCGTTAGTCTGCTTCCTGACCGCGTGCCGACCATGAGCGCCCACGGGCGCCGAGCCGAGGTCGGCCGCCTTTTCCCCACCACCCAGTGATCCCCGGCCAGGGCCGGGATCCCTCACACCCATTCGAGGACTGTTCGAGATGCCCACCGGCCAGGTCAAGTGGTTCAACGAGACGAAGGGCTTCGGCTTCCTGTCGCGCGACGACGGCGGCGACGTCTTCGTCCACACCAAGGCGCTGCCCGACGGTGTCACGTCGCTGAAGCCGGGCCAGCGGGTCGAGTTCGGCGTGGTCGCCGGGCACCGCGGGGACCAGGCGATGGCCGTGCAGCTGCTGGACGCGCTGCCCTCGGTGGCCGCCGCCCAGCGCCGGAGCGCCGACGACATGGCGCCGATCGTCCAGGACCTGATCACCACGCTGGACGCGGTGCTGCCCGGCCTCCAGCGCGGGCGCTACCCCGCCAAGCCGACCGGCCAGAAGCTGGCCGGCCTGCTGCGCGCGGTGGCCGACCAGTTCGACGTCTGAGGCGTCGGGAGAGGGATCACCCGAAGTCGGGAGGGATCACCCGAACGTGAGCGCACCCGGGTCGAGCGGAGGCACCAGCCCCTCCGCGGCGGCCCGGGTGAGCAGCGCGCGGACGGCCGCGTAGCCCTCCTCGCCGAGGTCCTCGGTGAACTCGGTGACGTACAGCCCGATGTGCTGCTCGGCGACGTCCAGGTCCATCTCCTGGGCGTGCGCCAGCACGTACTCGCGGCTCGCCGCCGGGTCCGCCCAGGCCTGCCGCACGGAGGCGCGGATCGCGTCGCCGATCGCCCGCAGCCGCTCGGCGCCGAGCGAGCGCCTGGCGACGATCGCGCCCAGCGGGATCGGCAGACCGGTCTCCTGCTCCCAGGCCTCGCCCATGTCGGCCAGGCTGTGCAGGCCGTACTGCCGGTACGTGAAGCGGGCCTCGTGGATCACCAGACCGGCGTCCACCCGGCCGTCCCGGACGGCGGGCATGATCTCGTGGAACGGCAGGACGACGATCTCGCCGAAGCCGCCCGGCACCGCCTTCGCCGCCCAGAGCCGGAACAGCAGGTAGGCGGTGGAGCGCTCGGAGGGCACCGCGACGGTCTTCCCGGCGAGGTCGGCGGGGGAGCCCACACCCGGCAGGGTGAGCACCAGCGGGCCGCAGCCGCGGCCCAGCGCGCCGCCGCAGGGCAGCAGGGCGTACTGCTCCAGGACCCAGGGCAGCGCGCCGTAGCTGATCTTCAGCACGTCCAGCTCGCCGCGCTCGGCGAGGCCGTTGGTGACGTCGATGTCGGCGAAGGTCACCTCGGGGGCGTCCGCCCCGGGCACCAGGCCGTGCGCCCAGGCGTGGAAGACGAAGGTGTCGTTCGGGCAGGGCGAGTACGCGATGCTCAGCCGTTCAGCCACGGCCGGCCTCCTCGATCGTTTCGTGGCCAGGCAGCCAGTTCGTGGACGGGCAGCGCGGCGAAGGCCCGCTCCAGGGCGGCCAGCGCCTCTCCGATCCGCCAGGCGGCCCGGTCGCGCGGGCCCACCGGATTGGACACGGTGCGCAGTTCGAGGGCCGGCACGCCGTACCGGGCGGCGGCCTCGGCCACGCCGAAGCCCTCCATCGCCTCGGCCGCGGCGCCCGGGTGGCGGGCGGCCAGCTCGGCGGCCCGCCGGGCGCTGCCGGTGACGGTGGAGACGGTCAGCACCGGGCCGACGGCGAGGCCCGGGCCGCCCAGTGCCTGCGCGGCCAGCGCGACGGCCGCCGGCGGCGGGGTGTGCCGGACGGTGCCGAAGCCCAGCTCGGTGACGTCGGCGAAGCCCTCGGGGGTCTCGGCACCGAGGTCGGCGGCCACGATCGCGTCGGCCAGCACGGTGGCGCCGACCGGGGCGTGCGGGGCGAAGCCGCCGGCGATCCCGGCCGAGACGGCCAGGGCGTACGGGTGGGCCGCCAGCGCGGCGGAGGCGGCGGCAGCGGAGGCGGCCGGGCCGACCCCGGCGGCCAGCACGTCCACCGGCACCTGTTCGGCCCGGTGCAGAGTGCCGCCGGGCAGCGGCAGCGCGGTGGCCCCGCCGGGCAGGCCGCGCAGCACGGCCTCGGCCTCGGCGGCCACCGCGACGACGACGAGCAGCCGGGCCCGTGCGGGGCCCGACTGCTCGCCCTGGCCGTCGGTGACGGCGTGCGCGGTCATCGCGGGACCGTCAGCTGTTGTCCTTGCTGTTCAGCTGGAAGTACCAGACGGCGATCGGGGCCTCCTGGTTCGGGTCGCCCTCGACCACGGTCACCACGGTCTTGCCGCTGGAGTTCAGCAGCTTGCCCGCCGCCTGGGCGCCGGACCAGGTCTGGCCCTTGGAGGCCGAGAACATGCTGTAACGGCCGCCCTGGTTGGCCGAGCCGCCGTTGGTGAAGGCCCACCAGCCCGTGTCGGCCACGTTCGGCGAGACACCGACGCCGACCCGGTCGCTCCCCACGACGTCCGAGGAGGGCAGCGTGCCGGCCTTCAGGGCCTTGGTCGCGTCCTCCTGGCACTGCTGCTGCTGGTCCTCGGTGAGCGGGCTGCCGCCGTTCCAGCACAGCGGCTGCGCGACGACCGAGGAGTTGCCGACCGTGAGCGTGGCCTGGTGGGAGATGTGCTCGGTCTGGCCGGCGGCGATGGCGACGGAGGTGCCCACCGTGGCGGCGCCGACCACGACGACGGCGCCGAGGGCGGCGATGGCACGGGAATTGAGGCTCATACGTCAGAATCTACCGGGCCTGGTCGTTCACGCGACGCGGGGGTCGGCACCGCGTGTTGCAGGCCCGCTCCGGTCAGGCCACCCTGGGTGCCGTCGGGTGCCGCCGCAGGCCCACCCGGAAGAGCGAGTGCAGCGTCCACAGCAGCACCAGGCCGACCACCCCGGCGGCGATCGACAGGCCCACCTTCCCGTTCAGCGGCAGCAGGATGCCGACCGCGCCGCCGGCCACCCAGGACAACTGCATCAGGGTCTCCGAACGGGCGAACGCCGAGGTCCGCACCGTCTCCGGGACGTCCCGCTGGATCAGGGCGTCCAGCGAGAGCTTGCCCAGCGAGGCCGCCATCCCGGCCACCCCGGCGACCAGAACCACCGTCACCACGCCGTACCAGAGGGCCGCCGACGCCGTCGCGCAGGTCGCCATCAGCAGCATCGCGGTGACCGTCGCCTCCGGGCCCCGGGTGCGCAGCCAGGAGCCGAGCACCGAGCCCAGCGCGTTGCCCGTCCCGGCGGCCAGTGCCACCAGGCCGAGCGCCGCCGTCGGCTGCAGCCCGCCGATCGGCTCCTCCCGCAGCAGGAAGGCCAGGAACATCACCAGGAAGCCGACCAGCCACTTCATCGCCGACATCGCCCGCAGCGCCAGGATCACCGAGGGGCCGACCGTGCGCAGCGAGGCCTTGACCGTCGGCGGCCTGCGGTGGACCAGGTGCGAGCCCTCGTCGTGCACCTCGTCGTGCACCTCGCCGTGCAGGACGGCGCGCTGCTCGCCCTTGGCGGAGTCCACCGCGGGTGGCAGGTGGAAGGCCATCAGGGTGCCGACCACGAACACCAGGAAGGCGCCGCGCAGCGGCCAGCCGGGCCCGATCAGGTGCAGCAGCCCGCCCACCCCGGCCGCCACGCCGGTGGCCAGCAGCCCGGCCAGGGTGACCCGGGAGTTCGCCTTCACCAGGGACAGCCGGCTCGGCAGCAGCCGGGGCACCACCACGCTGCGCACCACGCCGTACGCCTTGGACGCGACCAGCACGCCGAGCGCCGCCGGGTAGAGCGCGATGCCGCCGCCGACGATCACCCCGGCCATCGTCCAGGCCAGCACCGCGCGGGCCAGCATGGCCATCGCCATGGCCGCCCGGCGGCCATGCGGAAGGCGGTCCAGCAGCGGGCCGATCACCGGGGCCAGGAGGGCGAACGGGGCCATCGTGATCAGCAGGTAGAGCGCGACCCGGCCGCGGGCCTCGCCGGTCGGCACCGAGAAGAAGATGGTGGAGGCCAGCGCGACGGTGATCAGCATGTCGCCGAAGGAGTTGAGCGCGTGCAGCTCGATCAGCTTCGCGAGACCGGACTCGCCAGCGCCCTCGGCGGAGGTGGCCCGGCGGATCCGTCGGCCGGTGCCGTGCACCACCTTGCCGGTGCGGGAGCCGGCGGCGGAGGCGGTGCGGATCAGGAAGTGCCGGCGGGGCTCGGGGGCCTCCTCCTCGTCCGGCTCCGGCAGGGCCCGGTCGGGGGCGTCGAGGGCCACGGCCTTGTGCAGGTCCACGGGGGCCGCGGACGCCTCGGGGGCGTCCGCCGGCTGCGGTTCGTCCGCGCCGGGGACCGGAGGCTGCTGTCGCAGCACGGCGTCCGTCCGGTCGGGGCTGCCGGCCTGCGGGGCGCGCAGTACGTGCTGCGACGGGTCATGGTCCGCCACAAGCCCATCCTGCCCCAGAATCGCCGAGCCGACGCGGGACCGGACTCCGTTCGGCGCGGCCCCGGAACGGCCGTGTCCGCCCCGGACTGTGCCGGGGCACCGACCGGCGGGTAGCCTGCCCAGGGTCGACCCGCCGGGGCGCCGGGGCGCCGGCAGGCCGGTCGAGCGGCGCGGACGGTACCCGAGGGGGCTCCCGGTCGCGCAGAATGGACGAGGGACACCAAGCCGCGACGGAACAGGCAACACGCCGTGGGCGACAGAAGAACTGGGAGAGAATCGACGCCGTGAGTGCTGCGATGCGAAGCCGTACCCCCGACCGGCTCTGTGCCGAGGCCGTCGAACTCGCCCGCCGGGCAGCCGAGGAGGCCGTCGGGGCGGAGGCCGTCGGGCCGCACCTCGGCGTCCAGGCGGACGCCGACCGCGTCGTCACCCACACCTTCGAGTGCTTGGACGCGGCCTACCGCGGCTGGCACTGGGCGGTCACCGTCGCCCGTGCGCCGCGCGCCAAGAACGTCACCCTGGACGAGGTCGTGCTGCTGCCCGGCGACGACGCGGTCCTCGCCCCCGAGTGGGTGCCGTGGAGCGACCGGCTGCGCCCCGGCGACATGGGCCCGGGCGACCTGCTGCCCACCGGCGCCGACGACCTTCGGCTGGAGCCCGGCTGGAGCGGCGAGGACGAGCCCGCGCCGAACTCCGCGGTCGCCCTGGCGGACGACGAGGACCTGGTCGTCACCGACCCGCACGTCCAGCCCGCCCCGGCCCGCGCCCGGATCAACGCCGTCGCCGAGGAGCTGGGCCTCGGCCGCAGCCGGGTGCTCTCCCGGCTCGGCATGCACCTGGCCGCCGAGCGCTGGGAGAAGTCCCACGGCTCGCAGACCGCGATGGCGCAGGCCGCCCCGGCCTCGTGCGCGAGCTGCGGCTTCCTGATCCCGATCGGCGGCTCGCTCGGGCAGGCCTTCGGCGTGTGCGGCAACGAGTTCGGCCCGGCCGACGGCCAGATCGTCTCCTTCGCGTACGGCTGCGGCGGACACTCCGAGGCGGCCGTCATCCCGGCTCCGCCGGCGCCGTCCGAGCTGATCCTGGACGAGCTGGTGGTCGAGCCGCTCCCGCTGCACCCGGACCGCGCCTCCGGCTCCGTCGAACCCGACGCCCCGGCCGAGGAGCTCGGCCACTCCTGAGCCCCGGGGGGCCCGTCTTCAGGCCCCAGGCTTCCGCGGCCCGCCCGGTGACCGACCGGCGCGGGCCGCGGTGCTTTCCGGGCCCCTTCGCGGCCGCCCGTCGGGCCGTGGGCGACGGTCCGTGGTCGGGAGCAGTCAGTGGGGCAGGGAAGAATGCCCTACGACGAACAGGGCAGCGGAAGGCGGCAGGTCCAGTGGAACCTCGGATCATCGGCAGCGGCACGGACGAGCACCTCGCGGACCCCTTCGGCAGCGCCGCGCTGCGCCGGCGGGTGCTGGACGCCTGGGCCGCCTCGCCGGCCCGGTTCCGGGAGGACGCCAACGCCGAGGAGGAGCTGGCGCTCGGCGGCTACCGGGACCGCTTGGTGGTCGAGTTGGCGCAGAACGCGGCCGACGCCGCGGTCCGGGCCGGCCACGGCCCCGGCCGGCTGCGGCTGACCCTCGCCGACGGCGTGCTCGCCGCCGCCAACACCGGTGCCCCGCTGGACGCGGCCGCCGTCGAGTCGCTGTCCACCCTGCGCGCCTCCTCCAAGCGCGGTGAGGAGCCCGCCGTCGGCCGGTTCGGGGTCGGCTTCGCCGCCGTCCTCGCGGTCACCGACGAGCCCGCCGTGCTGAGCGCCACCGGCGGGGTGCGCTGGTCGCTCGGCGAGGCCCGGGCGCTGGCCGGGGCGCAGCCCGAGCTGGCCGACGAGCTGCGCCGCCGGGACGGCCACGTGCCGCTGCTGCGGCTGCCGTTCGCGGCCGAGGGTCCGGCCCCGGCGGACTACGACACGGTGGTCGTGCTGCCGCTGCGGGACGCCGCCGCCGAGGACCTGACCCGCCGCCTGCTGGACGGGATCGACGACGCGCTGCTGCTCACCCTGCCCGGCCTGCGCGAGGTCGTGGTGGAGACCCCGGACGGCACCCGGACGCTCACCCGGGCCGCCGCCGAGACCGGCCCGGACGGGGTCACCGAGGTCACCGTCACCGACGACACGGGCGGCCGGCTGCGGCATACGGTCTGGCAGACCGCCGGCGCCTCCGGCACGCTCTGCGCCGAACTGCTGGTCGACCGGCCCACCGAGGAGCGCGCCCGCCCGTACTGGACGGTCACCTGGGCCGTCCCGGTCGGCCCGGACGGCGCCCCGCAGCGGCCCGGATCCGCCTCCGTGCTGCACGCGCCCACCCCCAGCGACGAGCCGGTCGGCCTGCCCGCGCTGCTGATCGCCTCCTACCCGCTGGACTCCACCCGCCGGCACGTCGCCCCCGGTCCGCTGGCCGACTTCCTCACCGAGCGCGCCGCCGACAGCTACGCCGAGCTGCTGCGCGCCCGCGGCGCCGACCTCGGCTCGCTCCGGCTCGTCCCGGCCCCGCTCGGCCGGGGCGCGCTGGACAACGCGCTGCGCGCCGCGGTGCTCTCCCGGCTGCCCGGCACGCCGTTCCTGCCGCACCCGGCGCCGGTCGAGGAGGGCACGCCCGCCCTGCGGCCCCGGGACGCGACGCTGCTGGAGGGCGCGGACGGCTCGGTCGTCGAGGCGCTCGCGCCGATCTTCCCCGGGCTGCTGCCGGCCGGCCTGGAGCGCCGCACCGAGCTGCGGGTGCTGAACGTGCGCCGGGTGCCGCTGGCCGAGGTGGTGGACCAGCTCGGCGGCCTGGACCGCGAGCCCGCCTGGTGGCGCAACCTGTACGCGGCGCTCGGCGCCGCCGATCCGGAGGCGCTCGGCGCGCTGCCCGTTCCGCTCGCGGACGGGCGGACGGTCACCGGGCCGCGGCGCGTCCTGCTGCCCTCCGAGGACGCCGACTGGGCGGCCTTCCCCGGCTACCCCGAGTCGCTCGCGGGCGCGCTCGCCGCGCTCGACCTGCGGCTGGCCCACCCCGAGGCCGCCCACCCGCTGCTGGCCAGGCTCGGCGCCGGCACCGCCACCCCGGCCGGGGTGCTGGACACTCCCGAGGTGCGGGCCGCCGTCGCCCGCTCCTACGAGCTGGCCGAGGACGACCTGGACGCGGCTCTCGAACTCGCCGACGCCGTCCTGGCGTTGGTGAAGGCCGCCGCCCCGGAGCCGGGCGCCCACCCCTGGCTGGCCCGGCTGGCGCTGCTCGATGACGAGGGCGAGCCCGCCCGCGCCGGCGAACTCGTGCTGCCCGGAAGCCCGTTCGCCGCGCTCGCCCGCGAGGAGGACGCCGGCTGGGTGGACGACGAACTGCTGGAGCGCTGGGGGCCGGAGGTGCTCGCCGCCGTCGGCGTGCTGGCCGACTTCGTCCTGGTGCGCGCCGAGGACGTGGTGCTCGACCCGGACGACCTGGAGCGGCTCGACCCCACCGTCCCGGCCGACCGCGCGGCCGGCGGCCACCCCACCGGCCTGCTGGACGAGGCGCCGGACGGACTCGCCGAGTGGGCCGAGGACGCGCTGGAGGCGCTGCAGGCCGACGAGGCGGTCGGCGTCCCGCCGGTGGCCGCCGAGCTGCTGGCCGTGCGCGACCTCGACCTGGTGGACGACGACGCCTGGCCGCAGGCGCTCGCCGCGCTGGCCCGCCCGCCCTACCGGGACGCCGTGGTCGATCCGGTGCGCACCCTGCTGCCGGACGGCTCGTACGCCGACCTGCCGCCGTACACCGCGTGGTGGCTGCGCGACCACCCGGTGCTGGCGGGCCGCGAGCCGGCCGGTCTGCGCGCCGCCGGGGCCGACCCGCTGCTGCGCGGCCTGTACGACGAGGCCCGCACCACCCTGGACGACCAGTTCCTGCACGCGCTCGGGGTGCGCACCACGCTGGCCGCGCTGCTCGCCGAGCCGCACGGGCCGGACGAGGTGCTGGACCGGATGACCGACCCGGCCGCCGAGGTCGGCCACCGCCAGCTGCACGGCATCCACACCGCGCTGGCCCGGGTGGACCGGGAGCGGATCGAGCCGCTGGACGTGGTGCGGGCGCTGCCGCCACTGGACCCGGCCACCGGGCGCCGGCCGGCCCACACCGTGGTGGTGGACGCCACCGAGGCGGTCGTCGCCGACGCCCCCGACCTGGTCCAGCTGCTGCACCCGTACCCGCTGCTGCCCGTCGCCCCGGCGCTGGCCGCCGACCTCGCCGAGCGGCTGCACGTGTCGCTGGCCAGCGAGGTGGCGGGCGGCCGGGTGCTCTCCGAGGGCGTGCTGCACCGGGTTCCGGCGGTGGTGCGGGAGCTGCTGCCCGGCTGCCCGGTCGCCTACGAGGAGCACGAGGAGCTGCTGGTCGTCGGGCCGGACGGCGGCGAGGCGGCGGTGGACTGGCGCTGGGACACCGGGGCGGACACCCCGGAGCCGCCGTACGACCCGGAGCTGGCCGAGGCCGGCGACGAGGACGACGAGTTCGAGGTCCCGCCGGTGCCCGGCCTGCTGCACGCGGCCACCCCGGAGGGCCTCGCCGCCGGGCTGGCCTGGTCGGTCGGACAGTGGCACCGCCGCTTCGAGGTGCTGGCCGCCCTCAGCGAGCCCGACCGCGCCTACGAGCTCTCGGCCGCCCGCGACTTCGAGGGCTGAGCGCGGCGGCGCGCACCGGCCGGACCCGGCGGGTGCGTGCCTGCCGGGCTCAGCGGGTGCGTGCCCGCAGCCGCCAGTAGACGGTGGTGGTGGCGGTCAGCCAGATCGCGCCGAGCGTCACCAGCGCGGCGGTCCGCAGTGCGGGCGTCGGCCGGACGGCCACGCCGACGACCGCCATCGCCAGGGCGGCCGACCCGGCCGCCAGCAACCCGCCCAGGAAGGCGATGAACGCCTCCAACTCCCCACCCCTGCGCGCCACCCGGCACCCCCTTCCGGGGCCATCATCGGTTGCGCGCGGGGGTTTGTCACGTTGCGGTGTGCCCGGTTGCCGGGCGCGTCACTCCAGGCCGCGGCGCTTCATGACGAGCCAGGTGATCTCCAGGGCGATGCCGCAGACCACGGCGATGGCGACGCCCGTCAGCGGGTCGCGGAAGCCGACCAGGGAGAGGTCGAAGAAGCTCTTCAGCGAGGGGACCAGCAGGACCAGGGCGAAGGCGCCGCCCATGGCGCCGATCAGCAGCAGGCGCCACCAGGTGTACGGGCGGGCGACGATGGCGAGGACCCAGATGGCGATCAGGAACAGCGTCAGGGTGGCCACGCTGGTGTCGGCCTTGAGGTCGGTCGCGTGGTTGGTGCGGGCGAGCGTGTAGGCGACGAAGGTACCGGTGCCGGCGATGGCGCCGCCGGGGATCGCCAGCCGCAGCACGCGCTTGACGAAGCCGGTGCGGGCCCGCTCGTTGTTGGGGGCGAGCGCGAGGAAGAAGGCCGGCACGCCGATGGTCAGCGAGGACAGCACGGTGGAGTGCCGGGGCAGGAAGGGGTACGGCGAGTGGGTGAAGATCACCAGGAGTGCCAGCAGGACCGAGTAGACCGTCTTCACCAGGAAGAGTGAGGCGACCCGCTCGATGTTGCCGATCACCCGGCGGCCCTCGGCGACCACCGACGGCAGCGTGGCGAAGGAGTCGTTCAGCAGCACGATCTGGGCGACCGCCTTGGTGGCGTCGGAGCCGGTGCCCATCGCCACGCCGATGTCGGCGTCCTTGAGCGCGAGCACGTCGTTGACGCCGTCGCCGGTCATCGCCACGGTGTGGCCGCGGGACTGCAGCGCCCCGACCAGTTGGCGCTTCTGCTGCGGGGTGACCCGGCCGAAGACGCTGGTCCGGTCGGCGGTCTCGGCGAGTTCCTGCGGGTCGGCGGGCAGGGTGCGGGCGTCCAGCGGGTGGTCGGCGCCGGGCAGGCCCAGGTGGCCGGCCACCGCGCCGACCGAGACCGCCGCGTCGCCGGAGATGACCTTGGCCCGGACCTGCTGGCCCTCGAAGTAGCGCAGGGTCTCGGCGGCGTCCGAGCGCAGCCGCTGCTGGAGCACCACCAGGGCGAGCGGGGTCAGGTCGGCCGCCGGGTCGGGGGAGTCCAGCGGGACGGGGGTGCGGCCCAGCAGCAGCACCCGCAGGCCCCGGGCGCCCAGCTCGTCCACCTCGGCCAGCGCCGGGTGCCCGGCGGGCAGCAGGACGTCGGGGGCGCCGAGCAGCCAGCTGGCCTCGCCGCCCTGCGGCTCCAGCAGCTGCACGCCGCTCCACTTGCGGGCGGAGGAGAAGGGCATCGCCTCGATCACCCGCCAGCCGCTCTTCGGCATGCCCTCCGCGTCGTCGTCGCCGCGCCCGTACGCGTCGATGACGGCCTGCATGGACGGGTTGGGGCGGGCGTCGGCGCCGGCCATCACGGCCAGTGCGTGCTTGATGGTGTCCTTGTCGACGGCGGCGGGCTCCCCGTTCGAGAGCACCCGCAGGTCGACCACGTCCATGCCGCCCTCGGTGAGGGTGCCGGTCTTGTCCAGGCAGACGGTGTCCACCCGGGCCAGGCCCTCGATCGCCGGGAGCTCCTGGACCAGGCACTGCTTGCGGCCGAGCCGGACCACGCCGATCGCGAAGGCGACGGAGGTCAGCAGCACCAGTCCCTCGGGGACCATCGGCACGATGCCGGCCACCATGCGCCGCACGGCCTCGCGCCAGTCCCGGCCCTCGACGGCCAGCTGGCTGATGATCAGGCCGAGGGCGGTGGGGATCAGCAGGTAGGTGATGAACCGCAGGATGCTGTCGATGCCGGTGCGCAGCTCCGACTTCACCAGGGTGAACTTGCTGGCCTCCTCGGCGAGCTGGGCCGCGTAGGCCTCGCGGCCGACCTTGGTGGCGGTGAACGCGCCCGCGCCGGCGACCACGAAGCTGCCGGACATCACGTGGTCGCCGGGCTGCTTGAGGACCGGGTCGGGTTCGCCGGTGAGCAGCGACTCGTCGATCTCCAGGCCGTCCGCCTCGGTGACCTCGCCGTCCACGATCACCTTGTCGCCGATGCCGAGCAGCACGGTGTCGTCGAGGACGATCTCGGAGACGCCGATCTGCTGGACGACGCCGTCCCGGCGGACCTGCGGGCGGGCCTCGCCGATCAGGGCCAGGCTGTCCAGGGTCTTCTTGGCGCGCAGCTCCTGGATGATGCCGATCGCCGTGTTGGCCACGATGACCAGGCCGAACAGGCCGTCCTGGATCGGACCGACGATCAGGATGATCCCGAACATCACGCCGATGATCGCGTTGAAGCGGGTGAAGACGTTGGCCCGGACGATCTCCTGGGTGGACCGGCTGGACCGGACCGGGACGTCGTTGACCTGGCCCTTGGCGACCCGTTCGGCCACTTCGGCGGTGCTCAGGCCGCCGCGCCGGCCGGGCAGCAGGCCGAGGGGGTGTGCTCCGTCCGGGTGGTTTCCGTCGGTCGGCCGCTCTTCCGCTGGCTGGGCAGGCTGCGTCATGGCACCGACTCTACGGGTGCCTTATGACCGATGCGTGCTACTAAAGGACTATTCAGTCCGACTGGGTGGCCGGGTTCCGGCCGTTGCCCCGGGCCGTGCGTTCGGCGGTGTGTTCGTCGGTGTGCTCGGCCGCCTCGGCGGCGCGGCTGCGGGCGATGGCGGCCCGCCGGGCGCGGCAGTACCAGACGCCGAGCAGGCCGAGCAGGCCGCCGGAGAGGCAGATCCAGGGCCAGGTGCCGTGGCCGTGCGCCGAGAGGGTGCCCTGGAAGGGGAGCAGGGCGAGGAAGGCGATGAACCACAGCACCGTGCCGCCGCCGACGATGGCGACGTCGTTGGCCTCCAGCGGAGGGGGCGAGGGGTGCAGTGGCGTCTTGGGCATGGGGCCTAGCGTACGGTGCGGTGGGCGGCTTTGCGGGCGCTGTGACCCCGTGCAGGCTCTACGCGCGAAGATAGCGCGTGTGCGATCGGGAAACCATACTTAAGGATCTGCGCCCGGCCACCGACGCCCCGGGCGTCCCCCTCCCTCTCCTCAGCTCCCCCACAGAGGACGCACGCATGCCTGTGGTCCAGCCGACCACCGAGTCGCCCGAACCCGCCGACGCCGCACCGCAGCCCCCCACGAGCGCCGTCGACCGCTTCTTCCGGATCAGCGAGCGAGGCTCGACCCTGTCGCGCGAGATCCGCGGCGGTGTCGCCACCTTCTTCACCATGGCGTACATCCTGGTGCTGAACCCGATCATCCTGGCCAGCGGCACGGACATCACCGGGGCGCACCTGAACAGCGCCCAGCTGGTCACCGCCACCGCCCTCACCGCGGGTCTCACCACCCTGCTGATGGGCGTCATCGGCAACGTCCCGATCGGTCTGGCCGCCGGCCTCGGCGTCAACACCATCGTGGCGCTCCAGCTCGCCCCCAAGATGACCTGGCCGGACGCCATGGGCATGGTCGTGCTGGCCGGTTTCGCGATCATGCTGCTGGTCGCCACCGGTCTGCGCGAGCGGGTCATGAACGCCGTCCCGCTCGGCCTGCGCAAGGCCATCGCGATCGGTATCGGTCTGTTCATCAGCCTGGTCGGTCTGGTCGACTCCGGCTTCGTCAGCCGCATCCCGGACGCCGCCAAGACCAGCGTCCCGCTCCAACTCGGCAGCAACGGGCACCTGCTCGGCTTCCCGGTGCTGATCTTCGTGATCGGCCTGACGCTCACCCTGGTCCTGCTGATCCGCAAGGTGCCCGGCGCCATCCTGATCAGCATCGCGGTCTCCACCGCGCTCGCCGTGATCATCGACAAGGTGGCCGACGTCCCGGCGCTCAAGTGGGGCCTCACCGTCCCGATCTGGCCGGGCAACCCGGTCTCCGAGCCGGACTTCGGGCTGATCGGCAAGGTCAGCCTGTTCGGCGGCTTCGAGAAGGTCGGCGTGCTGACCGGCGTGCTGTTCGTCTTCACCGTGCTGATGTCGTGCTTCTTCGACGCGATGGGCACCATCCTCGGCGTGGCCGACGAGGCCCACCTGCTGGACGAGAAGGGCGACCTGCCCGGCATCAACAAGGTCCTGATGGTCGACGGCATCGCCACCGCGGCCGGCGGCGCCACCTCGGCCTCCGCCAACACCTGCTTCGTCGAGTCCACCGCCGGAGTCGGCGAGGGCGCCCGGACCGGCTTCGCCTCGATCGTCACCGGCCTGCTCTTCGCGCTGGCGCTCTTCTTCACCCCGCTCGCGACCATGGTCCCGGCCCAGGCCGCGACCCCGGCCCTGATCGCCGTCGGCTTCCTGATCCTGGCCAACTCGGTCAAGGAGATCGACTGGGCCGACTACACGATCGCGATCCCGGCCTTCCTGACCATCGTGATGATGCCGTTCACCTACAGCATCACCAACGGCATCGGCGTGGGCTTCATCGCCTTCTGCGTGCTGCGCCTGGCCGCCGGCCGCGGCCGCGAGGTCCCCGCCCCCATGTACGCGGTGGCGGCGGTGTTCGCCTTCTACTACCTGATGCCGGCCCTCGGCCTGCTCTGACGCCGTACGGCCCCCCGCGGCCCCGTCCTCCCGCTCGGGAGGGCGGGGCCGCGGCGTTTCGGCGGGGGCTTGCGCGGCGATCCCCGCGGTCAGTGGACGCAGAACTCGTTGCCCTCGGGGTCCTGCATGACGGTCCACTGGCCGCCGGGCTCCCTGACGTGCCGGACGACGGTGGCGCCGAGGCCTTCGAGGCGGGCGACGGTGGCCTCGCGCTCGCCCGGGCCGGGGTGGACGTCGAGGTGCAGGCGGTTCTTGCCCTGCCTGGGCTCGGGGACGGCCTGGAACAGGACACGGCGGCCGAGGCCGGTGTCCGAGGCCGGGTCGAACGGGTCCTCGGGGTGGCGGACGGCCGCCAGGGAGCGCCAGGCCGGGTGGCCGTCCACCTCGGTGAGGGCCTCCGGGCCGACCGCGCCGGCGGCGAGCAGCCGGGTGATCAGCGCGCTGTGGTCCTCCAGCGTGTACTCCAGGGCGGCGGCCCAGAAGGCGGCCTGGCGGTGCGGGTCGGCGCAGTCGATGACGAGCTTCCAGTGCAGCGGCATGTAACCGTTTATATCGGTTACCGTCCGGCCGGGCAATGACCGGCCGTCGGAAGCTGTCAAAAAGGTGCCTGTGTAGGCGAGTTGGCGGTGGGAATACTGGGTGGACGGAGTAGGGGGAGGGGACTCGACCGATGGTGCAACAGGATCCGCCGGGGGGTGTCGAGGCGCAGCTGCTGCCGGAGCTGTTCTGGACGGCGGACAAGGCCTCGCTGGACGGCCAGCGCGAGACGCTGCGCTGGTACCGCGGACTGATCGCGATGCTGGTGATCGCCGCTGTGATCGGGTCGTTCCCCGGCCCGGACGACAAGGGTGACTTCGACATCTGGCCGCTGTTCTCGGTGGCCGCGTTCCTGGTGGCCGGCTACTTCTGGTCCCGGCTGCGCCGCAGCAACCCGCAGGGCCGCTGGTACCAGGCCCGGGCGGCGGCCGAGTCGGTCAAGACGCTGGCCTGGAAGTACACCGTCCGGGCCCGGCCGTTCGACGGTGCGGCCGAGTCCGCGGACGTCGACCGCGGCTACCTGCTCCAGGTCGAGGACGTGCTGCGGGCCTTCGAGGACCCGGAGATCGTGCCGCCCGGCAGCGTCGCCGAGATCACCCCGGAGATGCGCCGGCAGCGTGCTGAGAGCCTGACCGCCCGGCGCACCTTCTACCTGCGCACCCGGGTCGAGGGCCAGCGCACCTGGTATCGCTCCCGGGCCGAGGCCTGTGACTCCCAGGCGGTCTCCTGGGGGCTCGGCATCGCGGTGCTGATCATCGTCGGCGCCGCCGCGGCCGTCGCCCAGGCGACCGGTGCGCTGCCGGTGCACGTCTTCGGCGCCACCTCGGCCGCGGCCGCGGCGATCATCGCCTGGACGCAGCTCAAGCAGCTCGGCCCGCTGGCCGCCGCCTACCAGCTGGCCGCGCGCGAGTTGGAGAACGTCGGCAACCAGCTGTCCGACCTCGACCTGCGGGCGCCGGACGCCGAGGCGCGCTGGGCCCGGCTGGCCGCCGACGCGGAGGACGCGGTCTCCCGGGAGCACACCACCTGGCGGGCCCGCCGGGCGTTCCCGCGCTGAGCCGGGCGTCGCGCGCCGAGCGGGACGGGGTCGGGGCGCGGCGGCAGAGGGTACGCCACCGGAACGGGGACTTGGGGAGATCCGGCGAAACGCGGGGCACAGGTGTGCGGGGTGCGTGAGAGTAGGGCGCCCAGGCACGGACCGTAATCATTACGTGTCCATGCCCTGGTTTCATCGCCTGCGCGCGACCCCAGTTCCCGCCGGAGGCCCTCCTTGCGCATTCTCCTGATCGCCAGCGCGTTCAACAGCCTGACCCAGCGCGTCCACACCGAGCTGCGCGAGCGCGGCCACCAGGTCGCGGTCCAACTCGCCCTGGGTGACGAGCAGATGAGGGCGGCGGTGGTCCGCACCGACCCCGAGCTGGTCGTCTGCCCGATGCTGACCAAGGCCGTCCCGCAGGACATCTGGTCCACCCGGACGGTCCTGATCGTGCATCCGGGGCCCAAGGGCGACCGCGGCCCCTCCTCGCTCGACTGGGCGATCACCGGGGGTGCGGAGCGCTGGGGTGTCACCGTGCTGCAGGCCGTCGCGGAGATGGACGCCGGCGACATCTGGGCGTCCGTCGAGTTCCCCGTCCCCGCCTGCGGCAAGAGCGAGCTGTACCGGGGCGAGCTCGCCGACGCCGCCGTCGAGGCCGTCCTGCTGGCCGTCCAGCGGTACGAGGGCGGGCTGTTCACCCCCGAGCCGCTGGACTACGCCCGGCCGGACGTGCACGGCGAACTGCGGCCCTTCCTGCGTCAGGACGCGCGCCGGATCGACTGGGAGCAGGACGACACCGCCACCGTGCTGCGCAAGCTGCGCGCCGCCGACTCCCAGCCCGGCGTGCTGGACGAGCTGTACGGGCGGGAGTTCTTCCTGCACGGCGGCCACCCCGAGGACGAGCTGCGCGGCCCGGTGCCCGGTGCGGTGCTGGCCACCCGGGACGGCGCGATCTGCCGGGCCACGGTGGACGGCGCGGTGTGGATACCGCAGCTGCGCCCGCGCCGCACTCCCGGCGGGCCGGTCACCTTCAAGCTGCCGGCCGCCACGGTGCTCGCCGACGAGCTGTACCGGGTCCCCGAGGTGCCGGTGAGCCCGGAGCGGGCGGGCCGTCGGGAGACCTGGTCGGAGCTGCGCTACCACGAGGACGGCGACGTCGGCTTCCTCGAATTCGCCTACGCGGGCGGGGCGATGAGCACCGAGCAGTGCCGCCGGCTGCTCGCCGCCTACCGGGAGGCGGCCGAGCGGCCGACCTCGGTGCTGGTGCTCGGCGCGCCCCGGGACTTCTACTCCAACGGGATCCAGCTCAACGTCATCCAGGGCGCGGCCTTCCCGGCGCTGGAGTCCTGGGAGAACATCAACGCGATGGACGACTTCGTCGAGGCGGTGCTGACCACGACGGACAAGGTGACGGTGGCGGCGCTGGCCGGGAACGCGGCGGCCGGCGGGCTGATGGCGGCGCTCGCCGCCGACGAGGTGTGGTGCCGCGAGTCGGCGGTGCTCAACCCGCACTACCGGCTGATGGGCCTGTACGGCTCCGAGTACTGGACGTACACCCTGCCCCGCCGGGTCGGTGCCGAGCAGGCCGAGCGGCTGACCTCCGAGGCGCTGCCGGTCGGCGCCGAACACGCCCGCCGGATCGGCCTGGTGGACCGCGCGGTCGGCGGGGACGCGGCCGGGTTCCGCCGCTGGGTGGCCCGCGAGGCGGCCCGGATCGCCGCCTCGCCGGAGCTCACCGGGAGGCTGGTGGACAAGAAACGCCGCCGCGCGGCCGACGAGGAGGCAAAGCCGCTGGCCGAGTACCGGGCGCAGGAGCTGCGCCGGATGCACGCCAACTTCTACCGGGCGGGCGAGCCGTACCACGCGCTGCGGCGGGACTTCGTGCACAAGGTCTGCCCGGTGGCCACTCCGGAGCACGTGGCGGGGCTGCTCGGGCGGCCCGGGCAGCCGTAGCGGCAGGGGGCGGGCTCGGGCGACGCCCGGCCGGGGTGGGGGGCCCGGCCGGACGCCCGCTCGGGCCCCGCTCCCGTACCCGGCCTCAGCGCCGGGTCGCCCCGCCCGGCGGTGTCCGCCGCTGCGGGGCCGGCTGGCCGTCCGGGCCGCCCGGGGTGCGCGCGGCCCACGCGGCCCCGGGGGCGCGCGGGGGCAGCGGGGCGGCCGGACCGGCCAGCAGGGGCCGGGAGGTGGGCCGGCTCGGCGAGACGGCGAAGGCCAGGGAGCCGAAGAAGACGTAGCAGCCGAGCCCGACGCCGAGCGGGAAGACGAACTGGAGTGCCATCACGCCGTCCTCGGTGGAGCGTGAGGAGTCCAGGTGGACGGAGAGCGCCGCCATGCCGGTGTAGTGCATCGCGCAGACCGCCACGCCCATCACCGGCGCCGCGGAGAGCACGGCGAGCGTGCCCCGGATGTTCAGCGCGGCCCAGAGCGCGGCCGTGGCCGCGACCACGGCGATCGCCACCGAGGCCGCCACGGTGGGCAGGTCGTAGCCGAGCCGGCCGGGCAGGACCATCGCGGCCATGCCCAGGTAGTGCATCGCGGCGACCCCGAGGCCGGTGGTCAGCCCGCCGACCAGCAGTGCCAGGGCGCGGTGCCGCCAGTACCCGACGGTGAAGAGCCCGACGCCGACCACGGTGACGGCGACCAGCAGGCTGAGCACGGTGAGCCCGGGCCGGTAGCTGATCTCGGCGCCGGTCACGGAGAAGCCGAGCATCGCGATGAAGTGCATGGACCAGATCCCGGCCCCGAGCGAGGTCGAGGCGAACAGCAGCCAGACGGCCCGGGTGCGGCCCTGGGAGACGAGTGCCCAGCGGGCGCTGCGCAGGGCGACGAAGGCGCCGAGGCAGGCGACGAAGTACGAGACCGCCGGTGTCACCCAGCCGTGGTCGGCATGGTGGATCTCACCCAATAGAGCTCCCTGGACGAGGGTTGAGGGCACCGGGGCGCGGGCGGACGCAGCTGGCCGGGGAAGGCGCGCGGCAACGGGCACCGGAGCGGGAACGCGGTCCCGCGGGGAGGAGCCTGGCATGTGGTGCCCCTGACAATCGGGGAGAGTAGCCACTGCCCGGCGGTCGCACAATGTTCGCGTTTTTCGTGAAGTCCCAGGTCAGGATGGGTCTTTACGTGGCCTGCATGATCCCGGCACCAACCCCTGACACCGTCTGCGCACCGTCCCCAGGCCTTGGGTGGGGGCGCCCGACCCGTGTGGCGGCTACTCCAGGGGGGCTAGCCCGAACGGGTGGCCGGCCGGGTCGATCAGCACCCGCAGGGTGCGGCCGTGCTGGTAGGCGGGCTCGGTGGCGCCGAGCGCGAGGGCCTTCGCGGTGGCCTCGTCCAGGTCGTCGACGTAGAAGTCGAGGTGGAAGTGCTTGCTGCCGTCCGGTTCCGTCCACGGCTCCGGCCGGTACCCGGTCACCCGCCCGAAGCCCAGCGGGCTGCCGCCCTCGGGGTTGTCCAGGATCGCGAAGTTCTCGTCCGTGTGCCTGGTCTCCCACCCCAGCAGCTCGCCGTAGAACGAGGCCAGCGCGACCGGGTCGGCGCAGTCGATGGTCACCATGGCGAGCCGGGCGAAGCCGGTGTCGCCGGGCCCGTTCTGCGTGGACCGCTCGGACGGCTGCGGCCGTTCGGACCGTTCGGACTGCTCGGTGGCGAGGTCGGACATGGCAGGTCGGCCCTTCTGGGAGTCGAGAGCTGGGGCCCATGACCAATATGGCACCGGGGCGACCCTCCGGCGCGGCGGCGGATCCCATTTTCCTTAGCGAGAGTAATGACGTAAGCTAAAGAGATGCCCGAGATGTCCGAGCAGGACCTCGCAGCGATCAGTCAGCTGCGGTCGTCCACGATGCGCCTCTCCCGACGACTCAAACACCAGCGGGTGGAGGAGTCGCTGAGTCCCACCGAGATGGGAGTGCTGGGCACCCTCGCCCGGTGCGGGAAGGCGACGCCGGGTGAGCTCGCCCGGAAGGAGCACGTGCAGCCTCCTTCGATGACCAGGATCGTCGCGATGCTGGAGGAGAAGGGGCTGGTGCGGCGCGAGCCGCACCCCGAGGACCGCCGCCAGGTGGTCGTCAGCAGCACCGAGCAGGCCGAGACGATCCTCGCGGAGAGTCGTCGACGCCGGAACGTCTGGCTCGCCGAGCTCGCCCAGGGGCTCGACGAGGAGGAGTGGGCCGTCCTCAGGGAGGCCGCGCCCGTGCTCTACAAGCTCGCACACCTCTAGGCACACCGAATCCGGCAAGCCGCCGGAAGGACAAGGAGCACTGCATCACCGCAGGACCGACCACCGACACCAGGAGCGCGACGGCCACCGCCATGGCCGTCGCGCCACGAGGGGAGACCACCGTGACACCGCCGGCCGCAGCCAGCGCCGCCGCCATCCGTACCCGACTCGACGACCCGACCACCGACCCCGCCGCGGACAGCCCCGCGGCCGCCGACGCCCAGGCCCCCGCCCCCAGCGGGCTGCCCGGCAACGGCGACGACGACCCCGACGAACGCACCGCGGCGGACTCCGCCGCTCAGGGCCGAACCCACTCGGCCTCATCTCCCACAGGTGCCGATTTCACCCGGCCCGGGGGGATGTTCTCCTCACTGCGCGTTCGCAACTACCGCTACTACTTCGCCGGCCAGGTGGTGTCCAACACCGGAACCTGGATGCAGCGGATCGCCCAGGACTGGCTGGTGCTGAGCCTCACCGGCAGCCCGCTCGCGGTCGGCATCACCACCGCCATGCAGTTCCTGCCGATGCTGCTGCTCGGCCTGTTCGGCGGCGTGCTCGCGGACCGGATGCCCAAGCGCCGGCTGCTGGTCTTCACCCAGGGCGCGATGGGCCTGCTGGCCGCCGGCCTCGCGGCGCTGACCATCGGCGGCGTGGTGACGCCGTACTACGTGTACGCCTTCGCGCTGCTGCTCGGCCTGGTCACCGTGGTGGACAACCCGACCCGGCAGGCCTTCGTCTCCGAGATGGTCGGGCCCAAGGACCTCGCCAACGCCGTCAGCCTGAACGCCGCCAACTTCCAGACCGCCCGGCTGGTCGGCCCCGCCGTCGCGGGTCTGCTGATCGCCGCGGTCGGCAGCGGCTGGGCGTTCGCCGTCAACGCGCTGTCCTTCGCCGCCGTGATCGGCGGGCTGCTCGCGATGCGGGAGGCCGAACTGCGCCCGACCGAGCCGATCGCCCGCGAGAAGGGGCAGCTGCGCGAGGGTCTGCGGTACGTCAGGGAGCGGCCCGAACTGCTCTGGCCGATGGTGCTGGCCGGGTTCATCGGCACCTTCGGCTTCAACTTCCCGACGCTGCTCTCCGGCTTCGCGTACGACACCTTCAAGGTGGGCGCGGGCCAGTACGGCCTGCTGAACACCGCGATGGCGATCGGCTCGCTGACGGGTGCGCTGCTCGCCGCCCGCCGGGGCGCGCCGCGGCTGCGCCGGCTGGTCGGCGCGGCGCTGGCCTTCGGCGCGCTGGAGGTGGTCGCCGCGTTCGCGCCCGACTACTGGACCTTCGCGCTGCTGCTGATGCTGGTCGGGGTCTTCGGGCTGAGCTTCAACACCTCGGTCAACTCCTCGCTCCAGCTGGCCACCGACCCGGAGATGCGCGGCCGGGTGATGGGCCTGCTGGTGCTGGTCTTCACCGGCGGCACGCCGATCGGCGCCCCGATCGTCGGCTGGGTGACCGCCTCGTACGGGCCCCGGCTCGGCCTGCTGGCCTGTGGGCTGGTGTCCGCGGCGGCGGCCGGCGTGGTCGGCCTGGTGCTGGCCCGCAGCGCGGACCTGCGGGTGCGGTTCGACCTGCACCCGGGCCGCGGCGGCCGGGTGGTGGCCTTCGTGCCGCGGACCGGTCCGGCGCGCAAGACCGAGCTGGCCACTGCCTGCTGACCGATCGCGGGAAACCCCCGGAGTCCCGACTCCGGGGGTTTCCGGCGTTGCGTCAGAGGCGGATGGCCAGCACCTGGCCCGGCCAGATGCCGGTCGGCTGCTCGACCTCGAAGCTCTCGGTCTCGGTGAAGCCGAGCGCCCGGTACCGGGCGACCAGCTTGCGGTCCGCGCCGCCGTAGCAGTCCACCCGCAGCAGGCCGATACCGCGCCGACGGGTCTCCTCGATCGCGTCGGCGATCAGCGCCGCGCCGATGCCCGAGCCCTTGCGGCTGCGGTCGGTGACCAGGTTGCGGACGTACAGCTCGCGCTCGTCCACGGCGGGGATCCACCGGCCGCGGTCCTCGGAGAGCACGCAGCAGCCGACCGTGCGGCCGTCGTCGTCCACGGCGAGGCGGATCAGGAAGGGCTCGGCGGCGTACGAGGAGACCTGGTCGACCCGGGCCTGGATGGTGCTGAACGGCTGGTCGCCCCACTGGCCGGTGCGGTCCTGGCCGGCCAGCCAGGCCACGGCGCCGTCGAGCAGGGCGAGGATGTCGGGGACGTCCGTGGGACCCCCGTTGCGGATCTTCATGGACAGACGTTCTACTCCAAGCGGCCCGCCGAGGGAAGATTGGCTCATGAGGCTGTTCGTGGCGGTCATCCCGCCGGTCGCGGCACTGCAGGGGCTCGCCGACGCGGTCGCGCCGGTGCGCGGGCTGCCCGGGGCGGACCGGCTGCGCTGGACCACCGCCGAGGGCTGGCACCTCACCCTGGCGTTCCTCGGCCAGGTGCCGGCCGAGCGGCTGCCGGAGCTGGAGACGGGCCTGGCCGCCGTCGCCGAGGTGCACCCGGTGCACCGACTGCGGATCGCGGGCTCCGGCCGGTTCGGCGACCGGGTGCTCTGGGCCGGGGTCGAGGGCCAGACCTGGGCGCTGCGCCGGCTTGCGGAGGCGGTCGCCGAGGCCACCGTCGAGGTCACCGGGGAGACCGACGACTTCGCCTTCCACCCGCACGTCACCCTGGCCCGGGCCGGCTCCCACCGCGGCTACCGGCGGGCCGTCCTGCGGGTCGCCGCGGCCGAGCTGGACGCGCTGGCGGCGGCACTGGCGGAGTACCGGGGACCGGAGTGGGAGGCCGCCGAGCTGCACCTGATGAAGAGCGACCTGGACGGCGGCTTCGCCCACTACGAGTCGCTGCGCTCCTGGGAGCTGGCGGACTGGGGCTGAGGCCCCCGGGAGGCCCGGGGCAGGGCCCGGGCGGAGTCCGGGGTGAGCCGGAGGTACGCTCGTTGACCGTGGATCCCAAGACTCGTATGCGCATCGTCTCCGGCACCCTGGTGCTGATGCTGGTCGTCGTGCTGATCAGCTCGTTGGTCGGCCGCTAGCCGGTCGGGCCCCTGCCCCGGAACGGCGAGAGGGCCACCGCCCGTCGGCGGTGGCCCTCGGCCGTGTCGTCGGGGACCGGGTCAGAGCTGCTCGACCACGTAGTCGATGCAGCGGGTGAGCGCCTCGACGTCCGCCGGGTCGATCGCCGGGAACATCGCGATGCGCAGCTGGTTGCGGCCCAGCTTGCGGTACGGCTCGGTGTCCACGATGCCGTTGGCACGCAGTGCCTTGGCGACCGCGGCGGCGTCCACCGACTCGTCGAAGTCGATGGTGCCGACCACCTGGGAGCGCTCCTCCGGGTTCGCCACGAAGGGGGTGGCGAAGGAGGACTTCTCGGCCCAGGAGTACAGCCGGGACGAGGAGTCGGCGGTGCGGGCGACCGCCCAGTCCAGCCCGCCGTTGCCGTTCAGCCACTCCAGCTGGTCGGCCAGCAGGAAGAGGGTGGAGAGCGACGGGGTGTTGTAGGTCTGGTCCTTCGACGAGTTGTCGATGGCCGTCGGCAGCGAGAAGAACGGCGGGATGTAGCGGCCGGAGCCGGCGATCTCGGCGGCGCGCTCCAGGGCGGCCGGGGAGAAGGTGGCCAGCCACAGGCCGCCCTCGGAAGCGAAGGACTTCTGCGGGGCGAAGTAGTAGACGTCCGTCTCGGTGACGTCCACCGGCAGGCCGCCGGCGCCCGAGGTGGCGTCCACCAGGACCAGCGAGCCCTCGTCCGCGCCGGCCGGGCGCCTGATCGGCATCGCGACGCCGGTCGAGGTCTCGTTGTGGGTGAGCCCGTAGACGTCCACGCCGGCCTCGGCGACCGGCAGCGGGTGGGTGCCCGGGGCGGTCTTGATCACGGTCGGCTCGCCGAGCCACGGCGCGGCCTTGACCGAGGAGGCGAACTTCGAGGAGAACTCGCCGAAGTCCAGGTGCTGGGACTTCTCCCGCACCAGGCCGAAGGCGGCGATGTCCCAGAAGGCGGTGGAGCCGCCGTTGCCGAGGACGACCTGGTAGCCGTCCGGCAGCGAGAACAGGCTGCTCACGCCCTCACGCACGCGCTTGACCAGGTTCTTGACCGGGGCCTGGCGGTGCGAGGTGCCGAGCAGGGAGGTCTGGGTGGCGGCGAGGGCACTCAGGGCCTCGGGGCGCACTTTGGACGGTCCGCAGCCGAAACGGCCGTCTGCGGGCTTGATGTCAGCGGGGATCTGGATCTGAGCCACGCGCGCAGCCTACCGGCCGCGGGCTCGGCGGGGGTACGGCAGTCCGCCCGCTGAGACTGTGGTCCCGGTTGCCCCGAGATGCCGGAGAGCGGGCCCGGCCGGAGCCGGACCCGCTGCTCAGGGGCACTGTCCGGACGCTCGTCCGGTATCCGTCAGTGGGTGATGGCGTCCCAGCCCTCGATCTCCTCGGGGCGGCGCGGGCCGGGGCCGATGTAGCGCGCGGAGGGGCGCACGAGCCGGCCCGTGCGCTTCTGCTCCAGGATGTGCGCCGACCAGCCGGCGGTGCGCGCGCAGGTGAACATCGAGGTGAACATGTGCGCCGGGACCTCGGCGAAGTCCAGCATGATGGCGGCCCAGAACTCGACGTTGGTGGCCAGTACGCGGTCGGGGCGGCGGTTGTGCAGCTCCTCCAGCGCGGCCTTCTCCAGGGCCTCGGCGACCTCGAAGCGCGGTGCGCCGAGCTCCTTGGCGGTGCGGCGCAGCACCCGGGCGCGCGGGTCCTCGGCGCGGTAGACGCGGTGGCCGAAGCCCATCAGGCGCTCGCCCTTGTCCAGGGCGTTCTTGACCCAGGCGGTGGCGTCGCCGGTGCGCTCGATCTCCTCGATCATGCCGAGCACGCGGGACGGCGCGCCGCCGTGCAGCGGGCCGGACATCGCGCCGACCGCGCCGGAGAGGGCGGCCGCGACGTCGGCGCCGGTGGAGGCGATGACCCGGGCGGTGAAGGTGGAGGCGTTCATGCCGTGCTCGGCGGCCGAGGTCCAGTAGGCGTCGACGGCCTTGACGTGCTTCGGGTCCGGCTCGCCGCGCCAGCGGATCATGAACCGCTCGACGACCGTCTCGGCCTTGTCGATCTCGCTCTGCGGGACCATCGGCAGGCCCTGGCCGCGGGCCGACTGGGCGACGTAGGAGAGCGCCATCACGGCGGCCCGGGCGAGGTCGTCGCGGGCCTGCTCGGCGTCGATGTCCAGCAGCGGCTTGAGGCCCCAGACCGGGGCGAGCATGGCGAGCGCCGACTGCACGTCGACCCGGATGTCGCCGGAGTGCACCGGGATCGGGAACGGCTCGGCGGCCGGCAGGCCGGGGTTGAACTTGCCGTCCACCAGCAGGCCCCAGACGTGGCCGAAGGAGACGTTGCCCACCAGGTCGTCGATGTCGACACCGCGGTACCGCAGGGCGCCGCCCTCACGGTCGGGTTCGGCGATCTCGCTCTCGAACGCGACGACTCCCTCAAGCCCGGGTACGAAATCGGACATGCGACGGCTCCTTCAGTTCTGCGATCGGCGCTCCGCCGTGGTGGGGCGGCGCGCCAGTGACCGAATGGTGTTTGGCACTCGGTGCCAGGGTGACAGGCACGGGGTGCATTGCGCCATACACCACCGTGGTGATGTTTGCCGTGGGCCCGCTTGACTTTCCCGCCGGGGGCACGGTGGTGCCCGGGAACGCCTGGAACCAAACGCCTGGTTCAGGACAATTACCCGCAGAGTGGGCGGTCAAGCGGTGGCGGGTCGCCGTATCTCCCACGGAGGTTTGTCCGGAGGTAGCGGTGCCCGTTGCTTGTCGTACGGGATGATGTTGGCGTGCAGACCCCGGATCGCGCCAAGCCGACGCCCCCGAGCCCCGCCAACCGGACCCTGGCCGAGGAGGCCCGTCCCGGCCCGGACCTCACCGTGATGCGCAAGCACTACAGTCACGAGGGCCTGGTCGAGGAGCAGCTCGCGCCCGAGCCGATCGGCCAGTTCACCCGCTGGTTCCACGAGGCGGACGAAGCCGGGGTGGTGGAGCCCAACGCGATGGTGCTCTCCACCGCCGACGCCGAGGGGCGGCCCAGCTCGCGCACCGTCCTGCTCAAGGGCTACGACCTGCGCGGCTTCGTGTTCTTCACCAACTACGGCTCCCGCAAGGGCTCCGAGCTGGCCGCCAACCCGTACGCGGGACTGCTGTTCCCGTGGATCGCGCTGGCCCGCCAGGTGATCGTCCAGGGCCGGGTGGAGAAGGTCGGCCGGGACGAGACCGCCGCCTACTTCCGCACCCGCCCGCACGGCTCCCAGCTGGGCGCCTGGGCCAGCGAGCAGTCCAGCCCGGTCGGCGGCCGGGAGGTCCTCGAACGGCGCTACGCCGAGCTGGAGCGCCGCTACCCGGAGGGCGAGGGCGTGCCCGTCCCGCCGTTCTGGGGCGGGTACCGGGTGGTCCCGCAGAGCGTCGAGTTCTGGCAGGGCCGGGAGAACCGGCTGCACGACCGGCTCCGCTACGTCGTCGACCCGTCCGGCCCGACGGGGTGGCGGGTGGAGCGGCTCTGCCCGTGATCCGTTCGGCCCACGGGCCCGCGCCACGCCCGCGCCGAGCTGATGGACCGTCACACCTCGGGTGTAGGATGCCCGTCGCGGACCTGGGTCGATGCACTTGCGGCCGGCAGCCCGCTGTGCCGACACGATCGAGTGAGGGACTGATGGGCGTCACCGGTGCGGAAACCGCCGCTGGACTCGGCTCTGACCTGGTCGACGTCGCCGCCCTGCCGCTCGACGAACTCGACGCCCTGCCCGATACCGTCCTCGGCGACCTGCTGCGCCGGGTGGTCGCGGACGCCCTGACCCCCGGCGCGGAGCCGCTCGCCGCCTTCCAGTCGGCGCTCGACCGGTAGCGCGCCGCCCGGCGCCCGCGCTCCCTGGCCCGGCGCGCCGATCCGGCAGGCGCCCGCGCCCCCGTCGGCGCGCCCCCGAGCGCCGGAGCGCCCCCGGCCGGGGTTGGTGCGCCTGACCACCGGCTAAACCCCACGAGGCAGCCGAATCCGCCAACTCGCCAGCGTGGGCGGTGGAGTTCACGACATGCTGGGGTATGAAACCAGCGCCGTCGCGGACCGTCGGGCACGGGGGGAACAGGTGATGGAGCAGGAACAGCACCGGCCGTACTTCTTCTTCAGCTACGCGCGTCGTGACTTCGAGGCCGAGGACGTCTTCGTCAACCAGTTCTTCAACGACCTGCGGGACGAACTCGGCCGACTGGTCGGCACGGGCGTGCGCGTCGACGAACTGGCCTACCGGGACACCGAGCAACTGCGCCTGGGCGACGACTGGGCCGAGAAGCTGGCCACGATGCTCGGCCGCAGCCGCACCATGATCGCGCTCTACTCCCCGGCCTACTTCGCCAGCCTCTACTGCGGCAAGGAGTGGACCGCCTTCCGCGGCCGGGTCCGCCGGCACCACGAGGACACCGGGGAGCTCATCTCGGCGCTCATCCCGGTGCTCTGGGAACCCGTCGAGCCGGGCGGGCTGGCCGACGAGGTGAACAAGATCCAGTGGGCCCAGCCGGACATGGGCGAGGCCTACGCCCGGTACGGCCTGCGGGCCCTGCTGCGCACCGCGCAGGGCGGGGCGTACGAACAGGTCGTCCGGGTGGTCGCGGAGCGGGTCCGGGACGCGGCCGCGCGCCGGCTCGGCGAGCTGCCCGAGTTCGACCTCGGCGCCGTGCGCGGCTACTTCCCGCCCCCGGCGCCGCCGCCCGTGGCGTCCACCCCCGGGATGGTGCGGCTGTTCATCGCGGCCGGGCGCGCCTCGGAGGCCGCCGCCGAGGGAGGCTCGTACACGGGCGGCTGGTACGGCGCCAAGCCGTGGCACTGGGCGCCGTACCACCCGCCCACCCAGCCGTCCCTGGCGGCCCGCGCCCAGCAGGTGATCACCGGCGCCGGGCACACCACCACGCTGGAGGAGATCGACGCCGCCCTCGCCGACAAGCTCGACCAGGCCCGGGAGGACAGCCAGGTCAGCATCCTGCTGGTGGACCCGTGGGTGGCGGGTGGCGAGCGCTACCGGTCGGCGCTGCGCGCCTACGACGAACAGAACCACCCGGTCACCGGCGTGATGGTGCCCACCGGCAGCGACGACCCGGCCGACGGGCCGGGGCGCGATGCGCTCTGGGCGGGCGTGCGCGACGTGTTCCGGCGCAACTGGCTGCGCCGGAGCGACCTGGAGCACTTGTTCCGGGTCAAAGTGAGCCGGGAGAGCTTCGACACCGACCTCACCATCATGGTGACGGTCGCTCAGAACAAGCTCATGGACGACAACCTGGATTGGGGAGACGATGGCGGCGACGCCTTCGGCTTCGGCCCGGGCGGCGGCCCGGACGCCGGCCCGGCGATGCCCGGGCTGGCCATCCCGGCCGGCCCTCCGGGGCCCCTCCGGGGACCCGCGCGCGTCGACCGGGGCCTCCCGGGTTCCACGGACCTGCCGCACCAGAGCCGGGGCAAGGACACCGCTGTCCCGCTGAGGGGGGAGAAGAACGATGACCACTGAGCCCGGCGCAGAGCTGGAGCGCGGCGGACCGGGATCGGTCGTCACGTTCTACTCCTTCAAGGGCGGCACCGGCCGCACCATGGCGCTCGCCAACGTCGGCTGGATCCTCGCCAGCCGTGGCCTGCGCGTCCTGGTCGTCGACTGGGACCTGGAGGCGCCCGGCCTCCACCGCTACTACCACCCGCTGCTGGTCGACCCGGAACTGCACTCCACCGACGGCCTGATCGACCTGCTGCGCTCCTACGTCAGGCAGGCGCTGCCCTCCGCCGCCGGGCCGGTCGGGCAGTCCCCGGCCGCCTGGCTGGACGAGCCCGGGCGGCTGGACGGCTACGTCTGCGGCCTCGCCCTCGACCTGCCGCCCGGCGGCCGGCTCGACTTCCTGCCCGCCGGCCGGCAGAACGCCGCCTACGCCGCCGCCGTCACCAGCTTCAACTGGCGCAGCTTCTACCACGGCCGGGACATCCGCGGCGGCGAGTTCCTGCGCGAGCTGCGCGAACGCTGGGCCCGCGGCTACGACTACGTGCTCATCGACAGCCGCACCGGCGTCAGCGACACCTCCGGCATCTGCACCGTCCTGATGCCCGACACCGTGGTGGACTGCTTCACCTTCAGCGCCCAGAACATCCGCGGCGGCGTCGACGCCGCCCGCGCCATCGCCGAGGCCGAGGAGCGGGCGATCCGGGTCCTGCCGGTGCCGATGCGGGTCGAGGACGCCGAGCAGGAGCGCCTGGAGGCCGGCCGCGACTACGCCCGCGAGGCCTTCGCCCCCTACCTCGGCCGCTGGCTGGCCGGCGACCGCCGGGCGGGCTACTGGGCCGACGTCGAGGTGCCGTACAAGCCCTTCTACGCCTACGAGGAGGTGCCCGCCACCGTCGCCGACCGGCCGCAGGAGGCCCGCAGCCTGCTCAACGCCTTCGAACGGCTGGCCGGCTGGATCACCGACGGCCGGGTCCGCACCCTGCGCCCGCTCACCGCCGAGACCCGCCGCCGGCTCTACGGCGCCTACCTGCGCTCCGCCCGCGCGGTGCCGCGCCAGGTGTTCGTCAGCTACGCGCCCGAGGACCGGATGTGGGCCGAGTGGGCCGCCGGGACGCTCACCCGCTTCGGCTACCAGACCTCCCTGCACAACGCCGCCGAGCCGTACGCCGGTCCCCGGCCGCCGGAGGTCGCCGGGCCCGTCGACGGTCAGGGCCGGCTGCTCGCGCTGCTCTCGCCCGAGTACACCGCGCTGCCCCGCGCCGCCGAGGTCTGGCAGCTCCTCCAGGGGCGCGAACTGGCCTCCGGCTCGCCGGCGTTGGTCGCCTTCCGGCTCCAGGACCCGGACGAGCCGGTGCCCCGCCCCTTCGCCGGGCAGCCCGTGCCCGACCTGGTCCGCTCCTCCGCGGTCGGCGCCGAGTCCCAGCTCTACGCCGAACTCGGCCCGCCGCCCGGCAGCAGCCGCCAACCCGACACCGACAGCGGAGAGTTCGCGACCCCCACGCGGTTCCCCGGCACCGCCCCGCAGGTCCAGGAGGCGCCCTCGCGCAACGCCGCCTTCATCGGCCGCGGCAAGCTGCTGGAACTGCTCCGCAACCGTTTCACCGGCGGTCCCGCCGCCGTGCTCAGCCAGGTGCTCTACGGCTTCGGCGGCGCCGGCAAGTCCCAGATCGCCGCCGAGTACGCGCACCGCTTCAAGGCCGCCTACGACGTGGTCTGGTGGGTGCCCGCCGAGGAACCCGCCAACATCCCGCAGAAGCTCGCCGAACTCGCGCCCCGGCTCGGCGTGCCCACCAGCGACGACGTCGCGCACACCGCCGCCGCCGTGCTCGACGCGCTGCGCCGCGGCCAGCCGTACCGCCGCTGGCTGCTCGTCTTCGACAACGCCGGCACCCCCGAGGAGCTCGCCCCCTGGCAGCCGGCCGGCTCCCCCGGCGGGCACGTGCTGATCACCTCCCGCAACCAGGGCTGGGCCCGGCACGCCGGCCTGGTGGAGGTCGACGTCTTCCTCCGCGAGGAGAGCGTCCGGCTGCTGCGCCGCTTCAACGGCGGCCTCTCGTCGGAGGACGCCGACCAGGTCGCGCACCGCCTCGGCGACCTGCCGCTCGCCGTCGGCCAGGCCGCCGTCTGGCTCCAGGAGACGTCGATGCCGATCGCCACCTACCTCGAACTGCTCGACGAAGAGCTCACCGAGATGCTCGAACGCACCCGGCTGCGCGCCGCCGACTACCCGCACTCGGCCGCCGCGACCTGGCGCATCTCGGTCGAGGAACTGCGCCGGATGAACGCCCCGGCCGCCCAGATCCTGGAGATCTGCGCCTTCTTCGGCCCGGACGCCATCCCGATGCGGCTGCTCTACAGCCGGGCCGTCACCCGCGCCCTGCGGCTGCCCCCGCGCGCGCCCCGCGACAAGCTCGCGATAGGCGAGTTCCTGCGCGCCATCAACCGGTTCGGGCTCGCCCGCACCGACCAGGGCAGCGAGACCATCACCGTGCACCGGCTGGTCCAGGCGGTGCTGCGGGACCAGGTCGAGGAGGAGCGGCGGGCGGAACTGCGCGGCGTCGTCCACGCCGCGCTCGCCACCGCCAACCCCGGCGACCCGGACGTGCCCGTGAACTGGGCCGAGTACGCCGAACTCCTGCCCCACCTCTGGCCGTCCGGGGCGCTCGACAGCGCCGACGAGGACGTCCGGCAGTGGATCATCGACTCGGTCCGCTACCAGTGGAAGCGCAGCCTGCACGAGTCCGGCCGGGAACTGGCCGGGCGGACCCTGGAGCACTGGCGCCAGGACGGCTACGGCGGGCCCGGCTTCGACGTCGACAACGACGCCCAGACGCTCATGCTGCGCACCCAGCTGAGCAACATCCGCCGCTCCCAGGGCGCCCTCCAGGAGGCGTACGAGATGGACCGGGACATCCTGGAGCGCTTCACCGCGACCCTGGGCCCGGAGCACTCGCACACCCTCGCCGTCGCCAACAGCCTCGGCGCCGACCTGCGCTTCCTCGGCCGCTACGACGAGGCCCGGGCGCTGGACCGCCGCACCCTGGACGCCGCCCGGCGCACCCTCGGCCCGGACCACCCGCGGACCCTGATGATCACCAACAACCTCGCCGTCTCCGACTACCTGGCCGGTGACCGACGGGCCGCCCTGGAGCGGCACCGCAGCAACTACCTCCAGCAGCGCGACGCGCTCGGCGCGCACAGCCTCTACGCGCTCTCCTCGGCCTCCAACTACGCCCGCGACCTGCGCGAGACCGGGCGGCTGCGGGAGGCCCTGGACCTGCTGGAGGAGACCGTCCGGATCTACCAGCAGACCATCGGCGACAGCCACACCGACACCCTGCGCGCCCGCAAGAACCTGGCCGTGGCGCTGCGCCGGGCCGGCCGGTACCACGAGGCCCTGGAGATCGACGAGGACATCTACCAGCGCTACCTGGACATCAACGGCGCCGAGCACCCCGACACCCTGGCCGCCGCCACCAACCTGGCCAGCGACCTCAACGCGCTCGGGGACACCGGGCGGGCGATCCCGCTGGCCGAACGGGCGCTGGCGCGGTACCGCGACTACCTGGGCGAGAACCACCCGGTGACGCTGGCCGGCGCCAACAACCTCTCGGTGTACCTGCGGCTGGCGGGGCGCACCACGGAGGCGCGCGAGCTGTCCGGCCGCACGCTGGCGCAGTTCCGCACCGTCCTCGGCGCGCACCACCTCTACATCCCGATCGCGATGATGAACCACGCCAACGACCTGTCACTGGCCGGGGAGCTCCAGGCCGCGCTCGACCTGGAGCTGGAGGCCGCGCCGCTGATGACCGAGGCCCTCGGCCAGGACCACTACGACTCCATCGGCATCAACTCCAACCTCTCGCTGTCGCTGGCCGCCCTCGGGTACGCCGAGCGGGCCGCGGACCTGCGGGCGGACTGCATCCGGCGGGCCCGGGTCACCCTGGGGGAGGAGCACCCGACGACGATCGCGGTGCGGGCCGGGACGCGGCTGGACTCGGACGTGGAGCCGCCCCACGTGTGACGGTCGGTCAGCGGAAGTGCCCTAGGCTCGCGGTCATGGTGCCGTTCCGGCAGTTCCTGCTGAAGATCCACAGTCGGTGCAACCTGGCCTGCGACTACTGCTACGTGTACGAGGGGGCGGACCAGAGCTGGCGCGGGCGGCCGCGGCGGATGGAGCTCGCGACCGTCCGCCGCACCGCCCGGCGGATCGACGAGCACGCGGCCGAGCACGGGTTGGACGAGGTGTCCGTGGTGCTGCACGGCGGCGAGCCGCTGCTCGTCGGTGCGGCCCATCTGGACGCGCTGCTCGGCGAGTTGGCGGCCGTCGGGCCCCGGGTGCGGTTCACCGTGCAGACCAACGGGCTGCGGCTGCTGGACGAACCGGCGCTGCTCGACGTGCTGCACCGCCACCGGGTCGCGGTCGGGGTCTCGCTGGACGGCACCCGGGCCGCCCACGACCGGCACCGCCGGCTGCCCTCCGGCGCGGGCAGCTGGGCGCGCACCGCCGAGGCGGTGCGGCTGCTCGGTTCGGACCGGCACCGGGAGCTGTTCGCCGGCCTGCTGTGCGTCGTCGACCTGGCGTCGGACCCGGTGGCCACCTACGAGGCGCTGCTGGAGTTCGCGCCGCCCCGGCTCGACCTGCTGCTGCCGCACGCGACCTGGCGGGAGCCGCCGCCGGGCGTCGGGCCGAGGCCGGTGGCGGACGCGCCGCCGTCGGGCGCGCAGGCCGCGCCGTACGGGCAGTGGCTGATCGCCGCGTTCGACCGCTGGTACGGCGCGCCGCGCCGGGAGACCGGGGTGCGGCTGTTCGAGGAGCTGGCGGTGCTGCTGCTCGGCGGGCGGGCGGCCAGCGAGGCGGTCGGGCTGGCGCCCGTCGACCTGGTGGTGGTCGAGACGGACGGGGCGGTCGAGCAGGCGGACAGCCTCAAGGTGGCCTACGAGGGCGCCCCGGGGACCGGCCTGGACGTGTGGCGGCACGGCTTCGCGGAGGCGGCGGCGCACCCCGCCTTCCGGGCCCGCCAGCGCGGCCTCGCGGGCCTCGGGCCGGTCTGCGTGGGCTGCCCGCTGGCCCGGGTCTGCGGCGGGGGCCTGTACGCGCACCGGTACGCGGGCGACGGCTTCGGGCACCCGTCGGTGTACTGCGCGGACCTGGACCGGCTGATCCGGCACATCGCGGGGCGCCTGCGGGCGGGGGTGGCGGGGCTGACGGCGGCGGGGGCGCCGGGCGCGCCGGGGGCCGGGCGGGCGCGCGCGGGGAGCTGAGGGCCGCTTCGGCTCACCCGTCCGGGTCATGCCCGGCGGCCGTCCGGCTGATCCGTCCCGGCGCGGGGAGACTGCGGGCGGACCCGGCGGGTTGGGCGATGGGCCGGCCGACCGGGCCGGAAGCCGCACACACGAGGAGGAGGACCGGTGGCGGGTACGGGTGAGGTGGTGGCGGCCTGGGTGCCGGACGCGCGCGGGGCGGACGGGCTGCCCCGGCACGGCGTGGACCGGGCGACGTTCCGGGCGATCGCGGGCGCGCGCGGCGGGCCGCAGGCCGTCCGGCTGCTGCGCGGCGGGCAGTTGAGCAAGCGGGCGCTGCTGCTGCTGGCGCTGCGCCGGGCGGCGCCGGAGCACGACGGCTACCGGGAGGCGTACGCCCGGGTCCGGGCGTTGCAGCGGGACGACCGTGCGAGGTGGGAAGAGGTGCTGCTGCGGCCGGAGTTGGACGCCTGGGCGGCCGACTGCCTGCGCGGCGTGACGGCGGGGGAGGGCGCTCCGCTCGGCGGGCTGGGCGAGTTCCTCCGCCCCGTTCCGGGCCCGGCCCTCGCGCTGGAGTGCGACGGGCTGCGCTGGGCGCCGTCGGTCGACCATGCCGGTCCGCGCCGGGTGGACTACGGGCGCCGGCCGACCGGTCCGCTGTCGGACGGTGAACTCGCGCTCTGGGAGGAGCGGTTGGCCGAGGCCTGGGACATCCTGGTGCGCCGCCACCGCCGTCACGCGCAGGCCGTCGCGGCCTGCGTGACCACCGTCGTGCCGCTGCTGCCCGCCCCCGGTGGGGCGACGGTCAGCGCTGCCGCCCGGCGGGCGTACGGTGCGGTGGCGGCTTCGCTGCCGGGCGATCCGGTGTCGCTGGCGCTGGCCCTGGTGCACGAGTTCCTGCACGTCCAACTCGGCGCCCTGCTGGACCTGGTGCCGCTGCACCGCCCCAACGGCCAGGCCGTCCACCACGCCCCCTGGCGGCCGGACCTGCGCCCGGCCGGGGCACTGCTCCAGGGGGCGTACGCCCACCTGGGCGTGGCGGACTTCTGGCGGGCGGAGGCGGCCGCCGGGGCGGGGGACGCCGCCCGTGCGCACCGGGAGTTCGTGCGCTGGCGGACGCACACCCTGACCGCCGGGAAGACGCTCCTGGCCTGCGGTGAACTGACGTCGAGCGGCATGGAGTTCACCGGGGAGCTGGTGCGTGCCGTCCGGGAGCTCGGCGAGCCGGGGGAATGAATCCGGGCGCCGGATGCTTGGCCGGATGGTGCGCTTGCCCGGGTGCTTCCCGGGGCACTCCCGGGGTGTGCCTAGGTGGTCGGCCCGGTTCCTGTCCGGGTGAGGTCTGCGGCGCCTGCCCCGGCGCTGGTCCAGGTGCTCGCCCCGGGGCTGGTTCCGACGCGCTTCGGCGTGCGCCACGGCGAAGTGCGCGACCGCTGAACGGGTGAATTCTTGGGGTCCAGCGTGCTGTCATGCGACGTCGGCCGCCTGGGGAGCCCAACGTGAGTGCGCAAGGTGCCGCGCGGAGTCTTCGCGGGCACTACATTGGTCGCAACCGGGTGGGCTTACCCACCCTCGGCAGGTCCAAACCGCGCCTAAGGAAACGAACATGACCCCGGTAACCAGCACCAGGCCGGCCGGCAAGCTCACTGACCATCAGGAGACGCCGGAACGCCCCTCCCTCGCCGATCTCGCCGAGCTCGGCGCGGAAGAACTCGCCGCCCGCCTCCAGCGCGCGCTCCCCAGCGTGGATTCCGGCCTCGTGCCGGTCGCTGCCTTCAACTCCTCGATCTGATCCCACCCGGAACTCCGAGCGGAACCCAGACCGAGCAGACCGAACCGAACAGTCCCATGACGACGTCGACTCCGCTGCCGTTGACGCAGTTCGTGGTCAAGATGCACAGCAGGTGCGATCTGGCCTGCGACCACTGCTACGTCTACGAGCACGCGGACAGCAGCTGGCGTTCCCGGCCGAAGGTCATCGCGGACGGGATCCTGGCCAAGGCCGCCGAACGCATCGGCGAGCACGCGGCCGCCCACCGGCTGCCCGCCGTCCGGGTCGTCCTGCACGGGGGAGAACCCCTGCTCGCCGGCCCGGACCGCTTGCGCCGCGCCGCCGGGGCGCTCCGGGCGGCGCTCCCGCCCGGCTGCGCGCTCGACCTGCGCATCCACACCAACGGCGTGCTGCTGAGCCGGGACTTCTGCTCGCTGTTCGCGGAGCAGGACATCAAGGTCGGCATCTCGCTGGACGGCGACAAGGCCGCCAACGACCGCCACCGGCGGTTCGCCGACGGGCGCAGCAGCCATCCGCAGGTGCTGCGGGCCGTCGCGCTGCTGAACGAGCCCGGGTACCGGCACCTGTTCGCCGGGCTGCTGTGCACCATGGACGTCGGGAACGACCCGGTGGCCGTGTACCGGGCGCTGGCCGAACTCCGCCCGCCCGCCGTGGACTTCCTGCTCCCGCACGCCACCTGGGACGAACCGCCCAAGCGCCCCGCCGGGCTGGGCGCCACCCCGTACGCCGACTGGCTGCTGACCGTCCACAGGCTGTGGGAAACGGACGGGCGCCCGTTCGCCGTACGGACCTTCGAGTCCGTGCACCGGACCCTGCGGGGGTTCTCCAGCCTCACCGAGTCGCTCGGCCTGGAGCCCTCCGACCTGGCGGTCCTGGAGACGGACGGGACCTTCGAGCAGGCCGACAGCCTGAAGACCGCGTACGACGGCGCGCCCGTCACCGGGATGAACGTCTTCGCGCACAGCCTCGACGACCTCGCCCGCCACCCCGGCATCGCCGCCCGCCAGTCCGGCCTGGCCGGACTGAGCGAGGCCTGCCGCGCCTGCTCCGTGGTCCGCTCCTGCGGTGGCGGGCTGTACGCCCACCGCTATCGGAGCGACGATGGAGGAGGCAGCTTCGACCATCCCTCCGTCTACTGCGGTGATCTCATGACGTTCATCAACGGCATTGCGGGGAGCGGGAGTCCGTCGGTCGTACCGGCACAGGGGGCCACCGCCCCGGCGCCCGGCGCGGAGCCGCTGCTGCCCGGCGCGCTCACCCCGTCGCAACTCGACGAGCTCGCGCGCGGATACGGGAGCGCGGAGACCATCGCCGCGCTCGGCCGCTCCCAACTCGCCCTCACCCGGGCGATGCTGGCCGCCGCCTGGGACGCCTCCGGACAAGGACGGGCCGAGGCGTGGGCCCTGCTGGCGGAGCTCGACGTGGCGGCCCCCGCCGCCGTGGACGCCGTGCTCGCCCACCCGTACGCCCGCGCCTGGGCGGCCCGCCGGCTCGCCGGCGACCTCCCGGTCGGGCTCGGCCCGCTGGCCGCGCTCGCCGCGGCGGCCGCGATGCGGGCCGGACGGGGGGACGCGGTGGCGGTGCCCGTGCGGGGCGGGTGGCTGCACCTGCCGACGCTCGGCCGGATCGCCGTACCCGACGGCGAGGCCGTGGTCACCGGACGGGCCGACGGCTTCGAGGTGCGGGCGTCCGACGGCTCGGTGCACACCGTGGTGGACGAACCGCTGCGGCGGGTCCGGCTCGCCGACGGCTGGACGGTCGCCCTGGAGGACGCCGACCCGCTGCGCGACTGCCACGACCACCCCGTCGCGGACCGCCTGTCCGAGGGCGAACTGCTCGACTGGACCGGCGCGTTGCGCGAGGCCTGGGAACTGCTCGGGCGGGACCTGCCCGGGTACGCGGAGGGCATCCGGGCCGGCCTGGCGACGGTCACCCCGTTGCGGCCGGGCCCGACCGGCCGGGACGTCAGCTCGGCGGCCCGGCAGGCCTACGGCGCCGTCGGCATCGCCCGGCCGGCCACCGCGCCGACCCTCGCCCTGCTGCTCGCGCACGAGTTCCAGCACGTCAAGCTCGGCGCGGTGCTGGACCTGACCGACCTGTACGACCGCGCCGACTCCGCGCTGTACTTCGCCCCCTGGCGGCCCGACCCCCGGCCGTTCGAGGGGCTGCTCCAGGGCACGTACGCCCACCTGGCCGTCACCGAGTACTGGGGCACCCGCACCCTCGTGTACGACGGACTGCCGGGCACGGCCGCCGACCGGGCGCGCGAACAGTTCGCGCTCTGGCGGCGGTACACCGCCGAGGCCGTGGAGCGGCTGGCGTCGTCCGGGGCCCTGACCGGGACCGGCCTGCGCTTCGCCGACGGCATGCGTGCCACCGTCGCACCCTGGCTCGCCCTGCCGCTGCCCGCCGCCGCCGAGCAGGCGGCCGACCGGACACGGCGGGAACGGGCCGGGGTCTGACCTCCCACTCGCGCCGCCCCGGGTCCTCCCTCGCCCGGGGCCCTCAACCCCGGGGAACCGCCATCCGCACCGAACCCCTCGGCGGCAGCGTCGCCGTCGCCTCCCCCGTCCACCCCCTCGTCCGCGACTTCGTCGACCTCGGGGTCCGCCCGGGCACGGTGCTGCACGTCCAGGCGTCCCTGCGCGCCCTCGGACCGGTGCCGGGCGGGGCGGCCGGTGTGGTCGAGGCCCTGCTCGACGTCCTGGGCCCCGACGGCACCTTGGTCGCCTACACCGCCACGCCCGAGAACTCCGCCACCTCCCGCATCCACCAGACCGCCACCGCCGGGCTCTCCCCGGTGGAGGTGGCCGACTACCAGGCCCGGATGCCCCGCTTCGATCCGGCGACCACCCCGGCGTCGCCCTCCGTGGGGGTGCTGTCGGAGGCGATCCGCACCCACCCGGGCGCGCTGCGGAGCCTGCACCCGCAGACCTCCTGGGCGGCGGTGGGCCGGCTCGCGCGGGAGATCACCGAGCGCCACCCGCTGACCTCCCACCTCGGCCCGGAGTCGCCGCTCGGACGGCTCTACGAGCTGGACGCCCGGGTGCTGATGATCGGCGTCCCGATGGACCGCCTGACCGCCTTCCACCTGGCCGACCTCCGCATGCCCGACGTCCCCGTACGCGAGTACCGCTGCGTCGGCCCCGAGGGCTGGACCACCTTCCGGGCCCCCGACCTGGACGACGTCCACTTCGGCCCCCTCGGCGCCGAGGTCCTGAGCACCGCCCACGGCATCACCACCGCCCGGATCGGCACCGCCGACTGCCGCCTCGTCCCGGTCCGGGAGGCCGTCGACCTCGCCGAGTCCGTCCTCCGCCGCAGCCGCCCCTGAACCCGGCTCCCTGCCTGCGCCGAGGAAGGCCCCCATGCCTTTGTCATTCCGGTATGAGGTCGTCGGTGGCGCGCACGGCCTGCTGGAGAAGTTCGAGGGCATGGGGCGCCTGTTCCTGACCGATCACAGCAATGTCGGCCACGTACTGGCCGTACCGCAGTCGGCCGTACCAGCGTTCGCACCCGTTCACCGAGTCGCTGTAGACGAGGCAGGAGTAGAATTGTTCGTCCGCCTTCGAGCTGCCGGGGAGCTCGACCGGCTGGAAGGTCCACGGTTTGTCGTCGTCCGCCACGCGCCGGTGGAAGTAGAGCCAGGCCCAGGTCGGGGAGTCGAACCGCTTGACGCCCTGCGAGAAGCCGTGGCGCAGGATGTCGCTACCGTGGAGCACGAAGTTCCGGTACTCCTCTTCGTCGAGCCCCGGCTCGGACAGATACGCGCCCCCGGGGTAGCTCTCCCAGAGATCCGGCCCAGGTGGGGACTGCAGCAGGAGCTGGGTGAGCGCGGGCTCTCCCCGCCACTGCCCGGCCAGCGGGACATTCCACAGCAGGACCGCGGCAAACACCGGCCCGACGGTGCCCGCAGCCAGGACCCGGCCGAGCCGTGTCGCGGGTATCCAACGCATCGTCACGCATGGGGCGACGCGCGAGGCGCTCGCCCGGTTGCGCCCAAGGTACTTGGTCCGATCGGCTGGCGAGCCCGCTTGCCATCGGCGTCAACCGCGACTGTGTCCAGCTTCCTCCGCCTGCTCTCGCGCTGCCATCACGTCTTCGCCGTGTTCGAAGGCCCAGGTGCCGAACGCTTCGAGCGGCTCCAGCAGTGTCCGCCCCAACCCGGTGAGGGAGTACTCCACGCGCGGCGGCGACCCGGCGTACGCGCGGCGCTCCACCAATCCGTCGAACTGGAGCCGACGCAGCGTCTCCGTAAGGACTTTGGGACTGATCCCGCCGATCCGCTCGCGCAGCTCACCGGGCCGCGCGGGGCCCCCGCGTAGCGTCCACACCACCACGGCGTTCCAGGTGTTGGCGAGCAGATCGAAAGCGAGCCGGGCACGACAGTCGGCGACGAATCCCTGATCAGTGGTCACTTACCAGATGGTGCCCGAGCAGCTTCCTAGTGTCGTCCCGAATCCGACGACAGGGATCACTACGAGAGGCTGGACTGATGAGGATCGGGATTGCCGGTACGGGCAACATGGCGCGGGTGCTGGGTACACGATGGTCGCGTGCCGGCCACGACGTACTGGTGGGCGGGCGGGACACCGGCCGCGCCGCGGCCCTGGCGGACCAGATCGGCGCACAGGCGGGGACTCTGCGGGACGCGGCCCAGCACGGCCAAGACGCGATGCTGCTGGCCATACCGTACTCAGCGGCGATCGGCGTGGTGTCCGGCCTGGCCGACACCGTACGAGGCCGAACACTGATCGACTGCACCAACCCGATCGCGCCGGGCTTCGTCCTTGAGACCTGGGGCGGCCCCTCGGCGGCCGAGCGCATCGCGGCCGCAGCGCCCGGCGCGTCCGTGGTCAAGGCATTCAACCTCTGTCACGAGAGCGTGTGGCGGTTGACCCCGCCGGTCTTCGGCGGACGCCCCCTCGCGGTGCCGATCTGCGGTGACGATGCACCGGCTCTCGAAGCGGTACGGTCCCTTGTCCGCGACCTCGGCTGCGTGCCGGTCAACGGAGGAGGGCTCGACCGGGCGGGCCTGCTGGAGGCGACGGCCGCACTCCTGATCGGCCTGTGGGTGGGTGAAGGTGCGGACGCTCAGGCGATCGCGCCGCCGCTGGAGTACGCGGGGGGTTGATCTCTCCTGATCCGCGATCCTGCGTCGGACCGACGCAGGAACTGGCGCGGCCCTGGACGCGTTGGTGCCGCAGTGGATCGTCGCCGACTGGCCGTTCGAGCAGCCGCGCTTCCTCGGCCGCGGGATCTCCTGGTCGGACTGGATCGCCCTGCCTGCGCACCCCGACGCGTGAGTCGTTGCCCCCGCGCCCCGGCCCATCGCCGGGGCGCAGGGATGGGGTTCAGAAGGTGAAGTGGTCGAACTCGCCGGCCTTGGCGCCGCGGATCCACGCGTGGAGCTTGGTGCGGGTGGTGGTGACGATGTGGGTAGGGTCGTCGGATTCGCGGATGTAGACCAGCTCGCCGGCGGAAGCGATCTCGACACAGTTGGCCTGGTCGCTGCTGAAGCTGGACTTCTGCCAGTTGAGCTGGTGCATGACTATCTTCCCTGGACCTTGTAGCGGATGTGCTGGATCAAACCCAACGAGTCCCGATCGGCGGGGGCCCTCCGCCCAGCTCGGGGAGGCCGTCATGAACGGCCAGGTCCTGGTCTCCCTCGGCAACGTTCCGGCCAGCACTCTGATCAACCTGCTCGCGCTCGTCCGCGAGTTCAGGCGCCATCGGTGACAGGCGCACGCGGGCCCCGTTCGTTGAACGGGGCCCGCGCCTTTGTGTGGGGCGGCTCGGGGGCGGCTCGGTGCGGCCGAGCCCCCCACCCCGCTCAGGCGTCCGCGACGAAGTGGTCGAACTCGCCGGCCTTGGCGCCGAGGACCCAGGCGTTGAACTTGGTGCGGGTGGTGGTGACGACGAGGGTGGGGTCGTCGGACTGCCGGATGTAGACGTGGTCGCCCTCGGAGGCGATCTCGATCCAGTCGTCCCTGTCGCTGCTGGTACTGGACCTCTGCCAGTCGAGGTGGTCCACGGATGTCCTCCCGGTGGTGCGCGGCGGCCGGAACGAGGGTACTGCTCCCAGTGCACGGACTGCGGCATCGTTTCGGTCATGTCAATTCGTGCGAGACGTTGTGCTATTCCATTGGGGTGTCAGTCGTTCCTACACTGAAGCCCCGCCGCACGGGGGCTGCGGGAGGCAGGTTGCCGACGGGCCCGGGGGAGGCGCGTGTGACTGACCGGGGCTGGGACGAGGACGACGCCCGGCCGTACTTCTTCCTCTCCTACGCGCACACTCCCAAGGCCGGTGCGCGGGGCGCGAGCGATCCGAACCACTGGGTCAGGCAGTTGTACCGGGACCTCTGCGAGGCGGTGCTCCAGCTCACCACCGTCCCGGACGGGGTCGCGGTCGGCTTCATGGACGAGTCCATGCACCAGGGCGAGTTGTGGGCCGAACGGCTGTCCGACGAGTTGGCGACGTGCCGGGTGTTCGTGCCCCTCTACTCCCCGAGGTACTTCAACAGCGTTCCGTGCGGCCAGGAATGGCACGCCTTCACCCGCCGGCCGGTCTACCCGGCGAACCTCGACTACGAGCGCACCAGCGGCATCGTGCCGGTGCTGTGGGCGCCGATGAGCCGCTACCGGCTGCCGAACGTGGCCAGTGAACTCCAGTTCAACCACACGAGTTTCGGGCCCGAGTACGCCACCGAGGGCCTGTACGCGCTGATGAAGCTCAGCTACTTCCGCTCCGCCTACGAGCTGGCCGTGCACCGGCTGGCAGCCCGGATCGTCCAGGTCGCCGAGGAGACGGTGATCCCGGTGGGGCGGCGGCTGGAGTTCAACGGCCTCCCGAGCGCGTTCAACGTCACCGCCCCGACCAAGCAGCTGCGGATCTCCGTACTCGCCTACCACCAGAACGAGGTGCCCGGCGACCGCAGCCCCGACTACTACGGCGAGCGGCGCACCGACTGGCACCCGTACCAGCCGGTCGGCTCGCCGATCGCCCAGCACGCGGCGCGGCTGGCCCGGCAGTTGGGGTTCCAGCCGACCGTGCACGAGTTCGACGACGAGGTCGAGTCGATCATCGAGGGCAACGCCGAGGCGCCCGGCCTGCTGCTGCTCGACCGCTGGACGCTGCGCGACCCGCGACGGCGCGAGCTGGTCCGGCGCTTCGACCGCTCGGAGGCCGCCTGGGTGAGCATCCTGGAGCCGTTCAACGGCGACGACCCGGAGTGCGCCGATCGTGCGGACGAGCTGGGCGACCTGAGCGACGAGACGCTGCGCATCACCCGGCGGGCGAGCCGGCCGAGCTTCCTCGGCGCGACCGGCCCGACCGGGCTGCACACGCTGGAGGACTTCGACGACGCACTGCCCCGGGCGGCGATGAAGGCCAAGTACGCGTTCGAGGGCCGCACCCGGGCCGAACCGGAGGAACCGCCGCCGCCCCGGCCGAGCCTGCGGGAAGCGTTCCGGCGCGGAGGAGGCGGGTACGGATCGGACGGAGCCCAGGCGGACCCCTTCGACGACCCCGACGGCGGCGACCAGGACAACGGCAGCACCGGCAACACCAACGGCAACGGCCGCACCCACCGCCGAAGTCGGAACACCGGCAACGACCCGCACCGCGAGCACGACCCGTACCGCGACGACGGCGATGAACCCGATGACGGGATGGCGCCCTTGGGAGGACGAGGACCGCGATGACTGACAACCGCACCAGGAACCTCCGCCTCGGCGGGCTCACCCCCGTCGATCCGGCCGCCCAGCGGGAGGCCGAGCGGCAGGCGGCGGATCAGGACCGCAACGGCCGGATCATCACCTTCTACTCGTACAAGGGCGGCACCGGCCGCACCATGGCGCTGGCCAACACCGCCTGGATCCTGGCCGCCAACGGTTTCCGCGTGCTCACCGTCGACTGGGACCTGGAGGCGCCCGGCCTCGCCAAGTTCTTCCACCCGTTCCTCGACCCGGCCTCGCTGGCCGGCACCACCGGCATGATGGACCTGATCGCCGAGTACCGCGAGGAGGCGCTGCGCCCGGTGGAGCACGCCGAGGGCTGGCACCTGGACTTCGCCCGGGTGCACCCGCACGCGCTCTCGCTCACCTGGCCGTACTTCCCGTCCACCGGCAGCCTGGACTTCCTCTCCGCGGGCCAGTTCAACCGCGACTACTCCGAGGCCGTCACCCACCTCGACTGGGACATCTTCTACGACCGCTTCGACGGCGGGCAGTTCTTCGACGCCCTCAAGGCCGACATGGCCAAGCGCTACGACTACGTGCTGATCGACTCCCGCACCGGCCTGTCCGACATCGCCGAGATCTGCACCGTCCAGATGCCCGACGACCTGGTGGTCTGCTTCACCCTGAGCGACCAGTCCATCGACGGCGCCTCCCGGATCGCCCAGCACATCCACGACCGCTACCGCGAGCGCGACATCCGCATCCTGCCCGTCCCGATGCGCATCGACGAGGGCGAGAAGGAGAAGGCGGACGCCGGCCGCGCCCTCGCCCGGGTCCGCTTCGACGGCCTGCCGGCCGGCCTGAACGGCGAGGAACTCGCCCAGTACTGGGGCTCGGTGGAGATCCCGTACCGGCCGTTCTACGCCTACGAGGAGATCCTCGCGACCTTCGGTGACCAGACCGGCACCCCGACCTCGATGCTGGCCGCCTGCGAGCGGCTGACCTCCATGCTCACCGACGGCCGGGCGCCCGGCCTGCCGCCGATGGACGAGACCGTCCGGCTGCGCTACGTGGACGCCTTCACCCGCCGCCGCCCGTCCGTGCCCGCCGACCTCTACCTGTCCTACGTCCCCGAGGACCGGATGTGGGCGGACTGGATCGAGTCCGTCCTCACCCGGGCCGGCTTCCGGGTGCTGCCCCGTGACCTCAGCGCCGGCACCGACCCGCGCGAGGAGACCGAGCGCGGCATCGACTCCGCGTTCCGGACGGTCGCCGTGCTCTCGCCGGCCTACCAGCGTTCCCCGCAGGCCCGGGCGCTGTGGGAGTCGGTGGTCAGCTCGGACCCGTCCGGCACCCGGCGCCAGCTGCTGCCGGTCCGCGTCGGGGACGTCCGGCTGACCGCGCCGTTCAGCAACCGCAACCCGGTCGACCTGGTCGGCCGGGACGAGAACCAGTCGATCCTGAGCCTGCTGCGCGCGCTCGGCCGCGGCGAGGTGCCGCTGGACGACGCGCCCAACGGCGGACCGCGCTTCCCCGGCAGCAAGCCCTCGGTGTGGGACGTCCCGCCGCGCAACCCCTCCTTCACCGGGCGCGCCCCCGTCCTGGAACAGCTGCGCAACCAACTGCGCGGCGGCATGGCGGCCGTGCTGCCCACCCCGCAGACCCTGTACGGGCTCGGCGGCGTCGGCAAGACCCAGGTGGCGCTGGAGTACGCCCATCGCTTCATGTCCGACTACGACCTGGTCTGGTGGATCGACGCCGAGCAGACCGAGCTGGTCGCCCCGGCGCTCGCCGAACTCGCCCGCCGGCTGGGGCTGCGGGTCGGCGACTCGGTCACCGAGGCCGCCGAGGCGGCCCGGGAGGCGCTGCGGCGCGGCGTGCCCACCTCGCGCTGGCTGCTGATCTTCGACAACGCCGACGAGCCCGCCGAGATCCGCCGGTTCTTCCCCGGCGGCTCCGGCCACATCCTGGTCACCTCCCGCAACCAGGCCTGGACCGGGCACGCCGAGGCGCTGGAGGTCGACGTCTTCACCCGCGGCGAGAGCGTCGAGCACCTGTGCCGGCGCGCCCGCAGCCTCTCCCGCCCGGACGCCGACCGGGTCGCCGAGGCGGTCGGCGACCTGCCGCTGGCCGTCGAGGTGGCCGCCGCCTGGCTGGACACCACCGGCACCCCGGTGGAGACCTACGTCTCCCAGCTGCACGCCGAGGCCGCCCGCGCGCTGGCCGTCGGCCGCCCGGCCGACTACCCGACCCCGGTCGCCGCGACCTGGAACGTGTCGATCGGACGGCTGCGCCAGCAGTCCCCGGCGGCCGTCCGGCTGCTCCAGCTCTGCGCGTTCTTCGCGCCCGAGCCGATCTCGATGAACCTCTTCTACAGCGACCAGATGATCCGGGCGCTGGTGAAGTTCGACGCCGACCTCAGCGACAAGTTCATGCTGGGCAAGGTGATCCAGGCGATCGGCCGGTACGCGCTGGCCAAGGTCGACGCCGGCAGCAACAGCTTCCAGGTGCACCGGCTCGTCCAGGCGGTGATCCGGGCCGGGATGACCGCCGACGAGCAGGAGATCGCCGTCCACGAGGTGCACCGCATCCTCACCGGCGCCCGGCCCGTCCTCGGCGACACCGACGACCCGGCCAACTGGCCCGCCTTCGACGAGATCTGGCCGCACCTGTCGCCGTCCAAGGCGCACAACTGCGACGAGGCGGACACCCGCCAGCTGCTCATCGACCGGGTCCGCTACCTGTGGAAGCGCGGCGAACTCGACCGCGCCCGCGACCTCGGCCACGCCCTGGACGCGGAGTGGACCGGCAAGCTCGGCGAGGACGACCGGCAGACCCTGCTGCTGCGCTTCCAGCTCGCCAACGTGCTGCGCTCCCAGGGCAACTACGCCGAGGCGCTGGCCCTGGACGAGGACACCCTGGAGCGCCAGCGGGCCCTGCTCGGCGAGCACCACCCGTACACCCTGATGACGGCCGGCTCGCTGGGCGCCGACCGCCGGGCGCTCGGCCGGTTCCAGGCCGCCCTCGACCTCGACCGCGAAATCCTCGACCAGTTCCGCGAGTTGTTCGGCGACGACAACCCGCGCACGCTCTCCATGGCGAACAACCTGGCGATCGACTACCGACTGGTCGGCGACAGCGAGGCGGCCCGCGAACTCGACCAGGAGACCCTCGACCGGCGCACCGCCGTCCTCGGCCCCAAGCACCCCTACACCCTGTCCACCAAGTCCAACCTGGCCCGCGACCTGCGCGAACTCGGCGACTACCGCGGCTCGGTGGACCTGCTCCAGGAGGTCACCTCCGACCTCGGCGACGTGCTCGACCCGGACCTCCCGGAGAACCTGCGCAACGCCAAGTCGCTGGCCGTCTCCCTGCGCCGGATCGGCCAGCTCGCCGAGGCCCGCCGGATCACCAAGGAGACCTACGAGCGCTACCTGGAGCGCTACGGCGCCGACGCCCCCGACGCGCTCGCCTGCGCGCTCAACCTGGCCGCCGACCACAGCGCCTCCGGCGACAAGGAGGCCGCCCGCGACCTGTGCTCCACCGTCTTCGAGGGCCACCGGCGGCTGTTCGGCGACGAGCACCCGTTCACCCTGGCCTGCGCCAACAACCTCGGCATCTACCTGCGGGGCAGCGGCGACGTCCAGGGCGCCATCGAGCGCGGCCGGCTCACCGTCGAGGGGCTGACCCGCTCGGTCGGGCCGGAGCACCCGTACACCCTCAACGCGATGATCAACCTGGCCAACGCCTACGGCGACGACGGGCAGATCGACCGCGCGGAGCGGCTCGGCCGGGCCGCCTACCAGGGGCTGTGCGACCGCTACAGCGCCCAGCACCCGGACGCGGTGGCCTGCGAGGCCAACCTGGCGATCACCCTGCGGTCGGGCGGGCGGCACACCCAGGCCGCCGAGCTGCGGGCGCGGGCCATCTCCGAACTGATCCGGCAGGTCGGCGAGGAGCACCCCAACACGGTCTCCGCGCGTGGCTGGAAGCGGATCAATCGCGACCTGGAGCCGCAGCCGGTCTGATCGGGAGGGGGCGGGGTACGCTGCCGAACCATGAACACCCCGCCCCCGGTCCTGGTCACCCGGCGCCTCGCCCCCGGCGTCATCGAACGGCTCACCGCGCACCACGCCGTCACCTACCACGACTCCGACCTGACGATGGACCGGGCCGAGCTGCTGGACGCCGCCCGCGGCCGGCGGGCCGTGATCACCACCCTGGACGACCGGGTGGACGACGAGTTCCTCGACGCGGCCGGCCCGCAGCTGGCCGTCGTCGCCAACCACGCCGTCGGCTACCACAACGTGGACGTGGCCGCCTGCGCCGAACGCGGCGTGCTGGTCACCAACACCCCCGGCGTGCTCACCACCGCCACCGCGGACATGGCCTGGGCGCTGCTGCTGGCCGCCACCCGCCGGCTCGGCGAGGGCGAGCGGCTGCTGCGCTCCGGCGAGCCCTGGGCCTGGGCGCCGAACTTCCTGCTCGGCCTGGAGCTGGCCGGCACCCCGCTGGGCGTGCTCGGCATGGGCCGGATCGGCCGGGCGGTGGCCCGCCGGGCCCGCGCCTTCGACATGCCGGTCAGCTACCACAACCGCGGTGAACTGCCGGCCGAGCAGGCCGAGGGCGCCGACTGGAAACCGCTGGAGGAACTGCTCGCCACCTCCACCGTGCTGGTCGTCACCTGCCCGTTCACCGCCGAGACCCGCCACCTGCTGGACGCCCGCCGGCTCGCCCTGCTGCCGCGTGGCGCGGTGGTGGTCAGCATGACCGCGGGCGTGGTGGACGAGGAGGCGCTGGCCGCCGCGCTGGAGTCCGGCGCGCTGTTCGCCGCCGCCGTGGACAACTTCGAGCACGAGCCGGCCGTCCCGTCCGCGCTGCTCGCCCAGGAGCGCGCGGTGCTGGCCCCGCACCTGGGCAGTGCCACCGTCCGCACCCGGCAGGCGATGGGCGGCCTGGCGGTGGACAACGTGCTGGCGGTGCTCGGCGGCTCAGCGCCCCTGACGCCGGCGAAGGGCTGACCCCGGACCGCCCCAGCCGGCCGCCCAGGCGAGCGCGGTGGTCATCACCCGGAACGCCCCGAAGTGCGCGGCGCCGGGCTCCAGGAACAGCTCGGCGTCCGGGATGTGGTCGGCCAGCCAGCGGGAGTGGTCGACCGGCGAGAACTGGTCGTCCGCGCCGTGCCAGAGCCAGGCCGGCACCCGGACCGACCCGACCTCGAACCCCCAGTCGGCGGTGAAGGCCAGCACGTCGTCGATCCAGCCGTCCGCGCCGTGCCGGAACGCCTCCCGGTAGTTGCTCTGGAGCATCCGCCGCAGCCCGCTGTCGGCCACCACCTCCCGGTCGGCGGCGGAGAGTTCGGTGCGCAGCCCGTTCAGCAGCCGGACCGGGTCGTCCTTGATCTGCCGGGAGCGGAACTCCATCGCGTCGGCGATCCGGCCGTGCCCCCGCTCGGCCTCCCGGTAGGCACGGACGTTGGACGGGGTCATCCCCGCGTACCAGTCCAGGCCGGCCGCGTTGCGCGGCGCGAGGCCGACCAGCACCGCCACCCGGCTGACCCGCTCCGGCAGCAGCGCCGCGCAGGCCAGCGCGTGCGGGCCGCCGCCGGAGCGGCCGAGCACCGCGAAGCTCTCCAGCCCGAACTCGTCCGCGATGGTCCGCACGTCCGCGGCCGCCGCGCTCACCCGGCGGCCGAACAGCCGGGTCGAGTCGCCGTAGCCGGGCCGGTCGTACGAGATCAGCCGTACGCCCAGCCGGTACAGCACCGTGCTGCGCGGGTGCGGGCCGACCCGGCTGCCGGGCATGCCGTGCAGCAGGAACACCGGACGGCCGCGCGGGTCGCCGAGGGACTCGACGGCGAGCGCGCGGTCGTCCGCCGTTTTGACCATCCGTAACGACACCTGCGGCCTCCTCAGTGCTCCGGGTCGGTTGCGTGCTCCCGGTCGGTGGTGGTGCGCACCTCCCGGCGGGCCTGCCAGGTGGTGTGCTCGCGGGAGATCGCGTCCTCGGCGTCCCGGGCCAGGCGGGCCCAGATCTCCTCGGCCTCCATCGACTCCAGGTCCAGCTGGGCGAGTTGGCGCTGGATCTGCGCCAGCTCCTCGGCGGCCAGGGCGTACGCGGCGGCCAGCGGCCGGTACTGGCGCAGCTGCGCCCAGGCGGTGACCGAGGCGGCCACCGCCGAGACCGTGCCCAGCGCGTCGTAGCCGAACGCGCCGAGCGCCCGCAGCAGGGCGAGCACCAGGCCGAGCGCGGGCAGCAGCACACCCAGCACCCCGGCCCAGTGCCCGGCGCGGGCGCAGTGGCGGGCCTTGGCGCGGTACCAGTCGTGCTGCAGCTGGATCCGCTCGGCCAGGTACACCTCGCGGCGCACCGCCAGCGGCTGCTCGCGCAGGTCGCGCATCGCCGGGGTGATCCCCGCCCCGTCCTCCGGGACGGCCACCGGGCTGTCCCGGAACGCGCCGAGCACCCGGGCGAGCTGGAAGTGGTACAGGCCCTCGGCGTCCGGCAGGGCGCGCGGCGGCGGCTGGTAGGCGTCGGCCCGGACGGCGTACTTCCAGGCCAGCGTCTTCACCGACTCGGCGGCCGCCCGGCCCTCGTACCAGAGGCCCTGCGGGTTCTGCCGGCTGACCACCACCGCCAGGGCGATCGCGCCGAGGTAGGCCACCGCCGCCGACCAGGCCCAGGGCTCGCCGTCGGCCGAGCCGGTCGCCGCGGCGAGCACCAGCAGGACCAGCTCCCAGGCGGAGAGCCGCACCGAGCGCCGCTGCCCGTGCAGCGAGGCCGCGTCGGCGGCCCAGAAGAACCCGGGCAGCAGGTCCCGCTCACGCATCCACCCGGTCCGTCCCGCAACAGACGCCATGTTCGGCCCCCACCAGTCGCTCCGGTCGCACCGCTCTCCTGCCCCGGGCGGCTCGCCGGTACGCCTGGTGACGGCCGGGGCGGCCGGATGTGGCCGGGAAGCCCCGGTGGTTGTCCGGTACTCCCCGTGTTCGATCCGGCACCCAGCGTGCGAGAGGGGTGACGAGGGCGCGCGGCGGGCGGCGGATGCGCGCGGGCGACCGCCGGGTGCGGGCGGGAGAGCGCGGACCGGCGGGTGCGGATCAGTGCGTGCGTGTCAGTGCGTGCGGATCAGTGCGTGCGGGCCCGGCAGGTGCATCAGTAGGTGTAGAAGACCCGCTCGGCGTTCTCGGCCATCTGCTTGGCGTTCCACTCGGTGCCGCCCGGGACGTTGCCGGAGCGGAACAGCGGCGGCGCGGGGCACTCCCCGGCGGCCGCCCGGTCGGCCAGCCGGCCGACCGCCGAGGCGACCACGGCCTGCATCAGTGCGCTGGTCACGATGGTGGAGACCGGCCCGAAGGTGGTCTCGGCACCCGGGTGGGTCAGCTCGCCGTCGCCGACCGCGATCTTGCTGTCCAGCACCACGTCGCAGTGGTCCTTCAGGTAGGTGCCGGTCGGGTGTGCCGAGGGCACCTCCCGCGGGTACGCCAATGAGGTCACCCCGACCACCTTCAGGCCGCGGTCCCGGGCGTACCGGGCCAGCTCGACCGGCATCACCTGGCGGCCGGAGAGCGAGATCACGAACAGCAGGTCCCCGGCGGTCGCCGGGGTCAGGTCCAGGGCGGCGGTGGCCAGCCCGGAGACCCGCTCCAGCGCGCTGGACAGCGGCGCGGGCATCACCGTCACCCCGGCCATCCCGGGCACGTTCAGCAGGTTCACCGGGACCAGCCCGCCGGCCCGGTAGACCACGTCCTGGGCCGGCAGCGCGGAGTGCCCGGCACCGAAGGTGAAGACCCTGCGACCCTCGGTCATCGCCTCCGCCAGCAGCGCGGCGGCGGCCTCGATGGCGTCGGCCTCCTCCTCGCGGACCCGCTGGAGGTGGGCGATGGCGGCGTCGAAGTACCTGCCGACCAGGTCGTTCATCTGGTGCCTTCGCTCTCTGCCGGTGGGGGAGCCGGCCGGGTGGGGTGGTCCGGGTGGTCCAGACCGCCGGTGGAGAAAGCTTCGGCGAGCACGGTCGCGCCCCGGCGGCATCGTTGTCAACAGGAACAAAACGCCTCTCCGGAGCCCCTGGGCGGGCCCGGTTGCCGGTCCGGTACGTCAGAATTGGCGATGAGGACACCGAAGAACGGAGCCAGCGGCGATGTCTGGGCTGATCGACACCACTGAGATGTACCTTCGCACCATCCTGGAGCTGGAGGAGGAGGGCATCGTCCCGATGCGCGCCCGGATCGCGGAGCGCCTGGAACAGAGCGGGCCCACGGTCAGCCAGACGGTCGGCCGGATGGAGCGCGACGGGCTGCTCCAGGTCGCCGGGGACCGCCACCTCGAACTGACCGAGGACGGCCGCCGGCTCGCGGTGCGCGTCATGCGCAAGCACCGCATCGCCGAGTGCCTGCTCGTCGACGTGATCGGCCTGGAGTGGGAGCAGGTGCACGAGGAGGCCTGCCGCTGGGAGCACGTGATGAGCGAGACGGTCGAGCGCAAGGTGCTCGCCATGCTCGGCCACCCCACCCAGTCCCCGTACGGCAACCCGATCCCGGGCCTGGACGAGCTGGGCGACACCAAGGCCGAGGGCGAGGGCTTCGACGCCGGACTCGTCCCGCTGGACACCGTCAAGCCGGGCGACGCCGGGGCCGACGTGGTGGTCCGTCGGATCGGCGAGCCGATCCAGACCGACAGCGCGCTGATGAGCACCCTGCGCCGGGCCGGTGTCCGGCCGGGCTCCACGGTCAAGGTCAACGTCGGCGTCGCCGGTGTGCTGGTCGGCACCGGCGACAACGCGGCGGAGCTGGGCAAGGACATCGCCCAGCACGTCTTCGTCGCCCAGGCCTGAGCCGCCGGCTCCACACCCCGGACGCCGGCTCCGAACTCGAGGCGCCGGCTCCGAACAGCCGAGCGGGCCCGCTGCTCTCCCCCAGCCTTCGGCCGGGAGGTACCCCGTGCAGCGGGCCCGCTCGCCTCCCCGTTCCCTCCCGTCCCTCCCGTTCCCCTCCACCGCCGCCGCCCGGCTTCCCCGTCCGAGCGCCCCTGCCGGCGTCCCCACACATCGCAAATCCTCCCCTCGGCCGATCATGGCAATCCTTGAGTGCTGTCACTCGTACGAGGGGCTTCTCCGGTTGATCAGCGGGTACACGGAAGCCTTATCCGGACATGCGTATGACGGACCCCGTCTCCGGTGGGAGACAAGGCCCGTCACTCGCGCGCGTTGTGTCGCGCATTGCGCGCCCTCACCCGATCGGCGGAGGGCGGCAGATCCAGGGGCCGGACGGAGCCGGTCCGGGCTCAGCCCACCGGCGCCGGCCGGGCGGCCCGGGCGGCGCGGACCGAGCGCGCCTCGCGTCCGCAGGCGTACGCGAGCGGGCTGATCAGTTCGGCGGCGTCCGGCAGCCAGCGGTTGAGCGCGGAGGGGGAGCGGGCCCACTGGGCGTACCCCAGGGATCCGATCCGGGACGGCGGGGCGACCGTCCAGTCCCCCTCGCCGCGGGCGACCAGGTCCAGCCGGCCGGGCGGCCGGCCGAGCCGGCGGAGCATCTCCGGGAGCCTGGCCGCGGCGCCGGGCAGCACCAGGAAGTGCAGCCGTCGCCCGATCCGCCCGGACGCGGCGGGCTGGACCACCACCGGGCCGAGCTGGAGGTCCATCCGCTCCATCCGGGCGAGCGCCAGGCAGCCGGCCGTCTCCGGGACGTCCAGGGCGTCGAACGAGCGCCCGGTGGGCAGCAGGATCGACGCCTGCGGCCGCTCGGTCCACCAGTGCCGCACCGCGTCGGGACCGGCGCTCGCCTTCCGCGCCCAGTCCGGGTCCAGCGGGTGGGCGCCCGGCATCGTGCAGCGCCGGTCACCGCAGGAACAGCGGACGTCGTCGTCGCCGTCGTCGATCAGCCAGGCGCCCGGCGCCACCTCCCAGTGGCGGGTCTCGGCGTAGCCGATCGCTTCGGCGAGCAAGGGGGGCGGAGCGGCCTTCTCGTTCCGGCCCGCGGCGTCGGGGATGTCTTCCACGGGGTACTCAACTACCGTGTGTGAGGCTGGTTACGGCCCGATGGCGCCCGGTTGGGTGCATCCCGGCAATGTCACCCGTTCCGGTTAGTCGACCGAATTGAAGGGGCCGAGGGCAGGCGCAGCGGGGGCGCACAGGAGCATTTCCCAGGGCGCAAGGGGGGTGCGGTTCGTCACCGTGGGTATCCCGCTGGCGTTGCTGATCGCTAACCTGGTGTCAGATTCCTTGGACGGTCGGACAGTCGGCAACAGATCAGCAGAATCGTCGCCCGCCGGCCGGGACCGGAGGGTGTGGGGAGGCGAAGCCCAATGGCCGCGAGACCACTCGTCGCACGACAGCCCAACGAGCGTCTGCAGCAACTGATCCAGGAGGCCAGCTGCTCCAACGCCGGCCTGGCCCGGAGGGTCAACCTCTGCGGCGCCGAGCACGGGCTGGACCTTCGGTACGACAAGACCTCCGTCGCCCGCTGGCTGCGCGGGCAGCAGCCGCGCGGGCAGGCGCCGGCCGTGATCGCCGAGGCCCTGGGCCGCAAGCTCGGCCGCAGCGTGTCGGTCGAGGAGATCGGCATGGCGGACGGCAAGAACCTGAGCTCCGGCATCGGGCTCCAGTTCGCGCCGACCATCGGTGCCGCCCTGGAGCAGGTCTGCGAGCTGTGGCGCAGTGACGTCGGCCGGCGGGACTTCCTGACCGGGGCGACGGTCGCCGCCTCCGCGCTGGTGGAGCCCAGCCGGGACTGGCTGATCACCCCGCCGGACCCGGTGGTGGCGCGGGCCGGCGGCCCCCGGGTCGGTCCGACCGACGTGGCCGCGGTCAGGGCGACCACCGCGATGCTGGTCGACCTGGACCACCGCTTCGGCAGCGGCCACGTGCGTCCGGTGGTGGTGCACTACCTCAACTCGGTGGTCTCCGGCCTGCTCGGCGGCGCCTACCGGGAGGAGACCGGGCGCCAACTCTTCGCCGCGGTGGCCAGGTTGACCGAACTGGCCGGCTACATGGCGGTGGACACCGGGCAGCCCGGGCTCGCCCAGCGCTACTACATCCAGGCGCTGCGGCTGGCCCAGGCCGCAGACGACCGCGGATACGGCGGCTACGTGCTGGCCGCCTCGATGAGCCACCTGGCGGCCACTCTCGGCAACCCGCGGGAGATCGCCCAACTCGCCCGCGCCGCACAGGAAGGCGCCCGCTCGGTGGCCACCCCGACGGCGATGGCGATGTTCTACGCCGCCGAGGCCCGCGGCCACGCCCTGCTCGGCGACGCCCGCTCCTGCGAGACGGTGTCGGCCAGGGCGCTGGAGATGATGGAGAAGCGCCGCCCGGAGGACGACCCGGACTGGATCGCCCACTTCGACGACGCCTACCTCGCGGACGAGCTGGCCCACTGCCACCGGGACCTGGAGCAGGCCGGCCAGGCCGAGCACTACGCCCGCCGGGCGCTCGACCTGCACCCGCCGACCCGGGTCCGGCGTCGCGCGGTGGACCTCGTCCTGCTGGCCACCGCCCAGCTCCAGCAGCGGGACCTGGAACGTGCCTGCGAGACGGGTGCCCAGGCGGTCCGGCTGCTGAGCGGGCTGCGCTCCAACCGTGGCGTGGAGTACCTGGACGAGTTCCGGCGCCGGCTGGAGCCGTACCGGGAGCAGCGGGTGGTCCGCGAGTTCCATGCCCGGGCGGATGCCGAGGCGGCTTAGGGCCTGCCTGTCACCTGGGCCTGCTTCGCCCTGGGGCCGGGTGCGGCCCGAGCCCGGGGCGGCCCACGGACCGTCTGTGCAGGGAGCGTGACGGATGTCCCGCCCACGTGGTCACCCGGTGAGGCGAACCGGTAGCGTGGGCGCGACGTCCAAGGAACTGTGATGCTCCCAAGAACCGACGAGATGTGGTCCGCCGTCAGCGCGCGGTCCTGCACAGGTGAGGAATCGCGTTGAGTCAGCGCCGCTCGTACCCGAACTCCGGTGACTTCAACCTGGACGACCTGTTCCGCCCCGAGCCCGGCCAGCCGCAGGGGCAGCCGGGCCAGCCGCAGGCCCACTCGGCCGTGCCGCCGGTGGGGCAGCCGTCCGGGCAGCCGGAGTACCTCGGCGAGGGCGCGCACGCGCTGCCGACCCAGGCCATGCCCGCGCAGCCGGTGCCCGGCCAGGGCGCCCCGTGGGGTGCGCCGCAGCCCGGGTACGGCGCCCCGCAGCCCGATCCGGCCCCGGAGACCCAGCACCTGCCGCCGTACCCGGTCGGCGACCCCCAGGCGGCCGGCTACCCGGGGCAGGTCCAGCCCGGCTACCCGCAGCCGCAGCCCGCGCCGGGGTACCAGGCCTACCCGCCGGCCGCGCAGCCGGCCTACCCGGCGCAGGACTACCAGCACGGCTACGCCCCCGAGCAGGGCCAGGACTACGGCCAGGGTTTCGACCAGGGGTACGACGCGACCCAGGCGGGCGGCTCGGGCCGCGGCGGACGCCCGTCCAACAAGCTGATCATCGGCGGCGTGGTGGCGGGCTGCGCGGCGGCCGGCATCCTGGTCGCCGTCCTGGCCGGCGGCGGCGACGAGCCCAAGGACGCCAAGAAGACCACCCCGGTGGCCGCCGCCAGTACCACCGCCGTCGGCCCCGGCACGCCGAGCGCGAGCGGCTCCGGCGCGGCCGTCGATCCGGACGTCAAGGCCCAGGCGCAGCCGCTGTCAGACCTGCTGGGCACCGCGAGCGACAGCCGCAGCTCGGTGGTCTCCGCGGTCGGCTCGGTGCAGAAGTGCGACAAGCTGCCCGAGTCCCAGCAGGCGCTGACCGCCGCGGCCGGCAAGCGGCGCGAGCTCCAGGGCAAGCTCGGCCAGCTGAAGACCGACAAGCTGCCCGGCGGCCAGCAGCTGGTCGACCAGCTCAACGCGGCCTGGACGGCCTCGGCCCAGGCCGACGACGAGTACGCGGCCTGGGCGCAGGACGCGCAGGGCTCCTGCGACGCGAAGAAGCAGGACAACCAGCACTACAAGAACGCCGTCCAGGCCAGCGGCACCGCGACCACCGCGAAGAAGCAGGCCGCCACGCTCTGGAACGCGATCGCCGCCCAGACCGGACTGCCCAACCGGAGCGACGGCGACCTGTGAGCGACGACGGCCGGTGAACGACGGGAGGGGGGACGGGCCTTCCGGCCGTCCCCCCCTCGCCCCGGGTGGTTCGCCTCAGGCCGGCGGCCGGCCCCCGGTGAGCGCCCAGCGGATGTCCACGAAGCCCGGCTGCTGCAGGGTCATCCGGCCGTTCTTGACCACCTGGTAGGTGACCCAGGTGTTCACCAGCCGCGGTGACCCGCTGCTGGGCAGCATGTTGGTGGTGCCCCAGTTCAGCGGCGGGGTGATCCCGATGTCGATGCCCTCGCCGCTGTCCAGCAGCGAGGAGACCGCCTTCGGGGTGACCGGTCGGCCGGCCTCCGCCAGCTTCTGCACCGCCGTCCGGAACACCTCGTACGCGACCCAGGTGGTCTGAACGCCCGGGTCGGAGACGTCGATGGGGCGTCCGCCGGTGGTGTCGGAGCGCACCACCGCGCGCAGCCCGTCCCAGATCTTCGCCGACTCCGGCGGGTACCAGCTGGTGACGTAGACGCCGCCCAGCGGGCCGGAGTCGCCGCCGGTGGAGTCCACCACCGACTGCTGGACGCTGCCGATCACCGAGGCGATCCGGGTGTTCTTCGGGTTCAGCCGCCGGTAGGAGTCCAGCAGGTTGCCGGTCGGCTCGGCGGCCAGGGCGCTGGTGACGCAGTTGCCCGGCTCGTCCTTGCCGACCGCCTTGCGGACCACCGGGGTGTAGTCGGAGGACTGCTCGGGCGCCTTGACGTCCGTCAGCTTGATCCCGGCCGGCCGCAGCGCGGTGCCCAGGTAGCCGAGCAGGTTGTCGCCGGCCGGGGTGTCCGGGCGGACCAGGGCGACGGCCTTGCAGCCGGCGTCCACCAGCTGGCGGCCGTTGCCCGCGATCAGTGCCGGCATGCCGCCGTCCACCGGGTAGGACAGCGGGCTGGAGAACTCCGGCTGGGAGAGCCCGTAGCCGCCGATCAACGGGATGCCGGCGCGCTCCAGCACCGGCATGAACGCCTCGCCCCACTGGCTGTAGGAGCCGATCACGGCGACCACCTTGGCGTCCACCGCCTGCTGGGCGCAGGCGCGGGCACCGTCCGCGGTGTTGTGCTCGTTGCAGGTGAGCACTCGCAGCCGGTGGCCGTTCAGTCCGCCCTTGGTGTTGACGTCCTGGCCGATGGCGGAGGCGAGCGCGGTCATGCCCGGGCGGTCGGCGGATGCGGTGCCGGACGGGGCCCAGGTCATCACGGTCAGGTCGTCACCGCTGGTGGAGGCATCGGCCGGTCCGCCGCACGCGGTGGCCGAGAAGAGGGCGGGGAGCAGGGCCGCGGCGGTCACCGCGGCTGCGATCGGGCGTCGGCGGCGGCGTCGCACGACCTGGGGACGGCCCTGGAACGAGTCCCTTCGGCTGGTCATCGGTATTCCCTCTCTGGGGCGCACTCCGGCGCACCGGATCAAGCCAAGCCCCGGCGCCACAAGCCGAGAGGGCCGAAGTGCGAACGGACGGCAAACGGCGGCCGAAATCCGGAGCGGTACGCGTGTAGATCGCGAGTGGAGCACGAACAGACAGGGAACGTACGATCGTTCACCATGTCCGCCAGCACAGATTCTTCGCACCGGTCCGCCCGAAACCCTTCTCGTCCGGGCCACCGCTCCAGCACGATGGGCGGCATGCCGCTCAACGACCTGCCCTGGTGGCGCTGGCGAGCCCGACTGCGCTCGGCGCTGCACATGCTGTCCGACCCCGGTTTCCAGCAGGAGACCTGGCTGACCGGCCGGGAGGGGTACGGCGACGTGACCGACGCCGTCTACCGGCTGGTCGAGGACACCTGGCTGGACCGCTGGTCGGCCGAGAAGTACGTCGGAACGATCTTCCGTGACTCCGCCGAGGCCGCGCTGATGGACGTCGCGGTGCTGCGGGCCGTGCAGATGCTGCACGAGGTCGGTGCGGACGCGCCGACCTCCGCCTACCTCGGCCACCCCGGCTGGCCGGAGACCGTCCGGGCCGCCCGCGAGGCGCACGTCGCACTGGCCCTGGGCGACGGGGACGACCCGGACGCGGCGCCCAAGTCGCTGGACGTGCTGCGCATCCTCACCCAGGTCTGAGACCGGCCGGGTCCGGGGCCCGGCACCAACCGGGTCCGGGGCCGGGCACCGACCGGGACGGCGGCCGGGTGCCGCCGTCCCGCAGTGCGGGCAGCGGGGCGGCGGCCGTCCGGAATGTGACACGCTGGACCATCCACGCACGTCACGACCTCAGAACGGGATACCCCCAGTGGAACAGCAGCCGGCCAGCGCCCAGTACGTCCTCACGCTGTCCTGCCCCGACAAGCAGGGCATCGTCCACGCTGTCTCCAGTTACCTCTTCATGACCGGCTGCAACATCATCGACAGCCAGCAGTTCGGGGACGGCGACAGCGGGCTCTTCTTCATGCGGGTGCACTTCTCCGCCCCCGAGCCGGTCACCGTCGACAAGCTGCGGGCCAGCTTCGCCGCGATCGGCGCCTCCTTCGGGATGGACTGGCAGATCCACCCGTCCGAGGAGCGGATGCGGATCGTGCTCATGGTCAGCAAGTTCGGGCACTGCCTGAACGACCTGCTCTACCGCACCCGGATCGGCGCCCTGCCGGTGGAGATCGCCGCGGTGGTCTCCAACCACACCGACCTGCAGGACCTGACCGAGAGCTACGGCATCCCCTTCCACCACATCCCGGTCACCAGGGACACCAAGGCCCAGGCCGAGCAGCAGCTGCTCGACCTGATCGCCAAGGAGAACGTCGAACTGGTCGTGCTGGCCCGCTACATGCAGGTGCTCTCCGACCAGCTGTGCACCGAGCTGTCCGGCCGCGTGATCAACATCCACCACTCCTTCCTGCCGAGCTTCAAGGGCGCCAAGCCGTACCACCAGGCGCACGCGCGCGGCGTGAAGCTGATCGGCGCCACCGCGCACTACGTCACCGCCGACCTGGACGAGGGGCCGATCATCGAGCAGGAGGTCGCCCGGGTCACCCACGACGTCAGCCCCGACCAGCTGGTCGCGCTCGGCCGGGACGTCGAGTGCCAGGCGCTGGCCCGCGCGGTGAAGTGGCACAGCGAGCACCGGGTGCTGCTGGACGGGACCCGTACGGTCGTCTTCGCGTAGGCCCCGGGGCGCTACGGCCGGGAGAGCAGCGGGAGTGCGTGCAGCACCTCGCGGACCGCGGCCCGGTCGCCGTGCTCGCCGACCGGCAGCCGGTCCGGGTCGCGGTGCCCGGCGGCCAGCTGGCACAGCTCCAGGCCGTCCAGGACCATCGAGGCCACCGGCTCCTCGCCGGTCGGCCCGCCGGGGCGGTCGGTGCGGTCGTCGTCGCCGTCCAGGGTGATCAGCCACTCGCCGCCCGCCGGGCCGTCGACCATCAGCCGCACCCGTCGGGCGGTCCGCACCCCGCCCTCCGGTGCACCCGGCGCCCCGGCGTGCTCGGGGCGGGCCGCGCGCAGCCGGGCCAGCGCCCGGGGGAGCAGCCGGACCACCAGCTCCACCATCTGCCGCAGGTGCTGCGGTGCCGGCGGATCGTACGGGTAGGCGACCGCACGGGCCACGTCCTCGCCGTGCACGAAGCACTCGAAGGCGCGGTCCACGAAGGCGTCGCGCAGCGGCAGCACCGCGAAGCCGTAGTCGACCGGGGTGTTGCCCTGCGGTACCAGCGCGGCGCTGCGCACCAGGTCGTGGGCCTGTCGCCGCCAGCGGGAGCGCACCGACTGCGGGGCCAGGCAGCCCTGGTCCGCGATCAGCCGGGCGGTGCGCGCGGTGATCGCGCCGTACGGACCGCCCTGCGGCGGGACGCGCGGCACCGTCGGCCCGGCGGCCGGCTCCTGCGGCGGCACCCGCCGCCCGCCCGGCGCGGCGGGCAGGCCCGGGGCGGCCGGCACCGGATCGGGCAGACCGAGCGCCAGCGCCAGGAAGCCGTCCACCGCGGTCAGGTGACCCAGCACCTCGGCCGGGCGCAGCCACTCGGTGCCGCCGTGCCACGGCAGTTCGGCCACCTCCTGCCACTCCTCCGGGCCGAGGTCGCGCAGCAGCGCGTCGAGCTTGGCGGTCTCCGCCGTGTACGGCACGCCCCAGGCGGGGACGGGCAGTTCGGCCGGCCGGCGGGCCAGGCACCAGTCGAGCACCTGCTGGCGCAGCGAGCCGGGCTGGTCCAGCGGCTCGTCCAGGGAGAGCCAGCCGGCCGCCTCGCGCAGCCGGGCCGCCTCCTCGGCGCACTCCCGGCAGTCGCGCAGGTGCTGTTCCAACTCGCCGGCCTCGCGGGCCGGGCAGGCGCCGAGGGCCCACGCGCCGAGCAGCGAGCGCAGGGCGTCGTGCTGCTCCTCAGTGCTGCTCACGTCTCCCCGTTCCCGTCCCCGGTGCCGTCCTGGCGGGTGCGTTCGTCGGCCAGTTCGGTGGCCAGCAGCTCCAGACCGAGCCGCATCCGCTGCTTGGCGGCCTGCTCGCTGATGCCGAGCAGTCGGGCCGTCTCGCGGTACGTGCGGCCGTCGTAGTAGGTCACCGCGATGGTCTCACGCAGGGGTTGGGGCAGGGAGTCGACCACGTACTGCATCCGTGCCGCGGTGGCCACGGCACGGATCTCGGCCTCCGCGCCCGGTGCCTGTTCGGCGGCCCGCCGTGCCCGCAGCCGTTCGACCGCGCGGTGGTGGGTCAGCGCGCCGAGCCAGGAGCGCAGCGTGCCCCGGGCGGGGTCGTATTCCTCAGGGTGCTCCCAGACGTGGGCGAAGACCTCCCGGGTGAGCTGGGTGGCGGCCGCCTGGTCGGCCAGTATCCGTCCGGCCAGGCCGTGCACCATCGGCGCGAGCCGGTCGTAGAGTTCGCCGAGCGCCGTCTCCTCGCCGCGGGTGAGGCGGCGCTGCAACTGCTCGTCCCAGCGCGGGGTCCGCTCCGGGGTGGCCATCGGGAACCACCCTCCTGCCCGGGTTCGCTGGCGTACCCAACGGTATCTTGCGGCCGGGCGGCGCCGGGGGCGATTCCGGCAAGAACGGAACCGTTCCTCGTGGACCGGCGTCCCTGTGGATGCGCCTCCCGGCTCGGGCCTCCCGGCCCGGAACTCGGCTCGGACTCTCCCGCCCCCGGGCCGGATCGTCGGCGGTGCGACGGCCGGCCGGTGGGACCGTCGGTCGGTGCCGCTGTCCGAGGGCCGCCGGACCCATGTCGCACGGGTGGTCCGCGAGTGGCGGGCGGGGCGCGGGTGGCGCGCGGCGGTAGGTTCCCGACTGCGGGACCGGCTGGTCGGCCCGGTGCCGGCCGAGCGCCGGTACGAGGCTCGCGAGCGTGAGCGGGACAGTATGCACTGCCCTGTCGCCCGATCGCCGGAATATGCCCGAAGCGCTTGCTGCGGTCCGTCCCCCCGCCCATCCTGAGGCGTATTCGTGTCGCGGCCGGTGCCCGACCGACGAGACGGCGCGGACGAGTGGGCGCGGGCGGACGGACCGGGCGGGCGCCCGGGTACGGCTCGGGTGGTGCCGGGCGACGTGCGAGGGCCCGCCGGCCGATCCGGCCCGATCGGGACTATGGCCGAACTGCGAGTGCGGGTGGTGGAGCGGTGCAGGTTCTTCAGGTACAGCTGGCGGTGCAGGCTGACCCCGCCGAGGTCGGCCGGGCCCGCCGGTGGGTGCGCTCGCGGCTGCTGAACCACGGGGTGGACCCGGATGCGCCGATGGCCGAGACGGTGGTGCTGGTGGTCTCGGAGCTGGTCACCAACGCTGTGGTGCACACCGGCTGTCCGGCCGTCCTGCGGCTCTGTCTGCCGGTGGCCGACGGCACGCTGGAGGGCGGGTCGGCCACCCCGCTGCGGGTGGAGGTCGCCGACGCGAGCCAGGCCGCCCCGACCCCGCGGCACGCGGGCGCGGACGAGGACGCGACCAACGGGCGCGGCCTGGAGCTGGTCGAGCTGCTCTGCGAGCGCTGGGGCTGGTACCCGGACGGCTCGGGCAAGCGGGTCTGGTGCGAGATCGGCAGCGACGCCCGCCCGGCCGATCCGCTGGCCGACGTGGACTGGGCGGCTTTGGCGCAATAGCGGCTTTCGCGGCGGCCGTCGGGCCGTGCCGATCACCGGTGCCGGTCACAGGCCGAAAGGTGACGCAACCATTCCGAATTTCGGACTACCCATTGACGTGACGTATCCGACTGATCACGCTTGGGTGCGGCGCTCCGTCGCGAGGGGACGCCGAGGGGACGTCCGTCCACCGCCGTGGTGCTGCTGTCCAGGGGATTCGTGCCAGCAGGGGGGACCGCGGACGGCCGGTCGCGGGCCGCTCCTCGGCGAGTGCGGAGGGTGTGGCGCGGGTTCAGGGCCTGCGCGCCGCGGTTGGATGGCGGCCTGCCGTACCGCGCTCGGGGCGCGTGCGGCCTGCCGCCATCCAACGCGTCGCCAAGGTGCGACGAGTTTCGGCCACCAGCCGGTCGGTTGCCAGGCTTTGCTCAGGAAGCGCGCCGGGCAGGGCTTTCGGGGGCGGCGGCGCTCCCGGGGACGACGGGGCTCCCCGGAGCGGTGCGGCTCTCGGGGAGGGCGCGGAAGGTGCGCCGGTAGGCACTCGGTGCAACGTCGAGCCGGCCGCGCAGTTGCAGCCGCAGCGAGGCCGCGGTGCCGAAGCCGGACTCCCGGGCGACCTGGTCGATCGTCAGATCGGTGCGCTCCAGCAACTGGCGGGCCCGCTCGGTGCGCTGGGTGGTGATCCACTGGCCGGGGCTGGCGCCGGTCTCCTCGCGGAAGCGCCGGGTGAAGGTCCGTACGCTCATCCCCGCCCGGTCGGAGAGCTGCCGCAGCGCCAGCGGCCGGTCCAGGTGCTCCAGCGCCCAGGCGCGCACCGCGGCGGTGCCGCTGCCGCCGGAGTCCACCGGGCTCGGCGCCTCCACGTACTGCTTCTGGCCGCCCTCGCGCCACGGCGGCACCAGGCAGTTGCGGGCCACCGCGTTGGCCACCGCGCTGCCGTGGTCGCGGCGCACCACGTGCAGGCAGAGGTCCACCCCGGCGGCCACCCCGCCGGAGGTGAGGATGTCGCCGTCGTCGGTGTAGAGCACGTCCGGGTCGAGCCGCACCCGGGGGAACAGCCGGGCGAAGCGCTCGGTGTAGCGCCAGTGGGTGGTGGCAGGGCGGCCGTCCAGCAGCCCGGCGGCGGCCAGGATGAAGGAGCCGGTGCAGATCGACAGCAGCCGGGTGCCGGGCCGGATCCGGGCCAGCGCGTCGGCCAGCGCGGGGGTGAAGCAGGCGTCGGCGACCGCCGGGCTGGAGTCGGCGGAGGCCGGGATCACCACCGTGTCCGCCCGCTCCAGCAGTTCGGTCCCGTGGTCGACCATGACCTTGAAGTCGGCGCTGGTGGCGACCGGCCGCCCGTCCAGGGTGCAGGTGGCCACCTCGTACAGCGGCTGCCCGGCCGGGTCCTTGGCGCCGCCGAAGATGCGGGCGGGGATGCCGAGTTCGAAGGCGATCACGCCCTCCAGGGCGAGTACCGCGACCAGGTGTGCCATGCCGTCCCCTCGGGTGTCGGTGGGTCCGGGCCAGGGTACTGCGGCCTGTGGCCCGATTCTTGCGAAAGCTGTCATTCAGGCCACTCGTCCGGCTCCGGGCAGCCCGGAACACTCGTCCGCGTGACCGAACGCAGCGCCCTCGCCCCCACGTCCCTCTCCGAACCGCCCGCCCCCGCCACACGCCCCCGGGTGCACTACGCCTGGGTGGTGGCCGCCGTCTCCCTGCTCGTCCTGCTCGGCTCGGCCGGCTTCCGCTCCACGCCGAGCCTGATGATGGACGCCCTGCACAACGAGTTCGGCTGGTCGCTCGGGACGATCTCCAGCGCCACCTCCGTCAACCTGACGCTCTACGGCCTCACCGCCCCCTTCGCCGCCGCCCTGATGGACCGTTTCGGGGTGCGTCTGGTGGTGGTCTGCGCGCTGCTGACCATCTCGGTCGGCGCCGGGCTGACCATGCTGATGCGCCAGCCCTGGCAGCTGGTGCTCTGCTGGGGCGTGCTGGTCGGCCTCGGCAGCGGCTCGATGGCCGGCGCCTTCGCCACCACCATCACCGGCCGCTGGTTCCAGGCCCGCCAGGGCCTGGTCACCGGGGTGCTGACCGCCGCCGGAGCGGCGGGAAACCTGGTCTTCCTGCCGGTCGGCGCCTGGCTGGTCGAGCAGCACGGCTGGCGCTCGGCCGTGATCGTGGTCTCGCTCGCCGCCAGTGCCGTCGCCGTCCCGGTCCTGCTGCTGATGCGCGAACGGCCCGCCGACCTCGGCCTGCTCCCGTACGGCGCGACCGAGGCCCCTCCCGCACCGGTCACCGACGGCCGCGCGCTGGCCCGCTCGCTGCGGGTGCTGCGGGACGCCGCCCGCACCCGGGCGTTCTGGCTGCTGGCCGGCTCCTTCGCGATCTGCGGCGCCACCACCGCCGGCCTGGTCGGCACCCACTTCATCCCGGCCGCGCACGACCACGGCATGCCCGTCACCACCGCCGCGAGCCTGCTCGCCCTGATCGGCCTGTTCGACGTGCTCGGCACCGTCTTCAGCGGCTGGCTCACCGACCGGGTCGACTCCCGGCTGCTGCTGACCGTCTACTACGGGCTGCGCGGCCTGTCCCTGCTCCTGCTGCCGCAGCTGCTGGCCGGCTCGCTCCAGCCGCCGATCCTCGCCTTCGTGATCTTCTACGGCCTGGACTGGGTGGCCACCGTGCCGCCGACCGTCGCGCTGTGCCGCCGGCACTTCGGCGAGGACGCCCCGATCGTCTTCGGCTGGGTGCTCGCCGCCCACCAGATCGGCGCGGCCGTCGTCGCCGGTCTGGCCGGCCTGGCCCGTGACGCGCTCGGCAACTACGACCTCACCTGGTACGGCGCCGGCGCACTGTGCGCGGTCGCGGTCGGGCTCTGCCTGGCGCTGCGCACCGGGCGGGCCGACCGGGCGGTGCCGGCCCTCCCGTGACGGCCGGTCCCCGCAGGTGAGGGCGATGACGGTCCCTCCGGAAGGACTGTCGTACCGGAGGTCTAGGCTCCGCTCCATGGCGCTCACCTTCACCCTGGACCCGAAGCTCGACCCCGACCTGCGGACGGGCATCGTCCGGCTGTGGGCCGACGTCACCAACGCCGGCGGGGCGGTCGGCTTCGTGGCGCCGGTCACCGAGGAGGAGGTCTGGGACACCGCCGACCACCAGTTCGCCGGGGTCGAGCCGGACGGTCCGGACCGGCTGCTGGTCGCGCACGAGAGCGGGACGGGCCGGCTGGTCGGCGTGCTGTTCTTCGAGTCGATGCGCTTCGGCCCGATGGAGCACTGGCGGATGCTCAAGCGGGTCATGGTGCACCCCGACTTCCAGGGCCGTGGTCACGGCGCCCGGCTGCTCGCCGAGGCCGAGCGGGTGGCCCGGGAGTGGGGCCTGGAGTCGCTGCGGCTCACCGCGCGCGGAGGTCTGGGGCTGGAGCAGTTCTACGCCCGCAGCGGCTACCGGGAGGTCGGCCGGGTGCCGGCCGCGATCCGGGTCGCCCCCGGGGACGACCGGGACGACATCACCATGTGGTTCGACCTGCGCTGACACCCGCCCGGACGGGCCGGGCGGGCCGGACCGGGTGACCCGTGCCGCGCTCCGGCCGTCAGGCATGCTTGACTGGAGAACCCGCCCCAGCGCAACGAAGAAGGACGTGTCGAGTGACCAGCAACGGCCCGGAGAAGTCGCACGCCACGCTCCGCTACACCTCCCTGCGGGTCAGCATCTTCCTCGGCTGCCTGCTGGTGGCCCTGCTGCTCGGGCACTTCCAGATCATCCCGGTCAGCGGCGAGGCCGGCATGATCTTCCTGTTCCTGCTGGCCGCGCTCGCCTCCGCGCCGCTCAGCTACGCGCTGCTGAGCAAGCAGCGCGACGAGATGTCCGCGCAGATCAGCGGCAAGGTCTCCGGGATGCGCAGCCGTACCGCCGAGCGGATCGCCACGCAGAACGCCGAGGAGGACGCCGCCGACGACGCCGCCCGCGCGGCTGCCGCCGGCCAGAGCTGACCCCGGCCCCGCCCACGAGCGCAGCCGCCGTGCCCGCCACCCGAGACTCCGAGCCGCCCGAGCCGCCTGAGCCGTCCGAGCCGTCGTACGAGCAGCCGCCCGCCGAGGGGGCGCCTGCCGAGGGGCCGCTCGTCGAGGGGCCGCTCGGCACCTGGCCGGCTCCCGTCCGCCGGCCCACCGGGCGGGACGTGGCCCGGCTCGCCGGGGTCTCCCAGGCCACCGTCTCCCTGGTCTTCTCCGGCGCCGAGGCCGGCCGGCGGGTCTCCGAGGCCACCCGGGGGCGGGTCCGGGAGGCCGCCCGCAGCCTCGGCTACCGTCCGCAGGCGGCCGGGCGGCAGCTGCGGCTCGGCCGCAGCGGGATGATCCTGCTGGCCGTGCCGAACCTCCAGGGCCCGTTCTTCGGCCGGGTGCTGGAAGGCGTCCACGAGGAGGCCGGCCGCAACGGCCTGGCCGTCGTGGTCAGCTCCGGCTGGGGCAGCGCCACCCTCGCCGAGGCCGCCACCGCCGGCCGCTTCGACGGCCTGCTGATCTGCTCCCCGGACGACAGCCAGCTCGGCGAGCTGCCCGCCGACACCCCCGCCGTCTTCCTGGACGCCGACCCCGGCACCGACCGGGCGCGTCCGACCGTCGAGCTCGACGTGGCCGGCGGGATGCGCGCCGCGGTCGAGCACCTGGCCGCGCTCGGCCACCGCCGGATCGGCCGGCTGCGCTCCAGCCACTCCGCGTACACCTTCCGGGTCCGGCAGGCCGCCTTCGAACGGGCCGTGCGTGAACTCGACCTGGACGTCGTGGAGTTGGGTGTGAGCCTGAACGACGGCCACCGGGCGGCGCGGACCGTCGCGGGCCGGCTGCTGGAGCGGACGGACCGGCCGCGCGCGGTGATCTGCGACGACGACGTGGTCGCCTCCGGGGTCTACCAGGCCGCCGCCGAGATGGGGCTGCGGGTGCCGGAGGACCTGTCGGTGGTCGGCATGGACAACGTCGCGGTGGCCGCACTGCTCGCCCCGCCGCTGACCACCGTGGACCTGCCCGGCGAGGAGCTGGGCCGGGCGGGCGCGGCCGCGCTGGCGGCCCTGCTGCGCGGGGAGCGGGTGGCGCCGGTCGCGCCGCTGGCCACCTCGCTGGTGCTGCGCTCCTCCACGGCGCCGGCGCGCTGATTACGTAGCGTCACCCTTGAGTGGCACCCCTTCGTCCAGATTGCTCCAATCGGGTGAAAAGTACTCATTTTCTCTCGCGCCGTGCCTCCATTCGGATTAACAAACGGTGAGATTTCGGCATGCGGACGCTCCGATCAACACCCTCACTCCCGTCCAGGGCCGGCCGAATAACCATGGCCCTGGGCCTCTTCGCGGGCACGCTGCTCACCGGCACCCTCACCGCCCCGACCGCCGAAGCCGCCGTCAGCTTCACCAAGACGGTGGACAGGGCGAATCCGGCGCCCGGCGAGCACGTCACCTACAGCCTGCGGTACACCTGCTCGGTCACCGACTGTGCGGGAGGGCTGATCACCGACACCCTGCCGGCCGGGATGGAGTTCGTCGGCTGGACCCCCGACCCCTCGACCGTCGACGTCGCGGGCTCGACCGTGCCGGCCGTCGGTAGCGTCGGCGGCACCCTCACCGTCAAGCTGCTCGACCTCACCCCCGGCACCACGGCCATCGCCAAGGTCGTCCTGAAGTACCCCAACTTCACCACGGCCAACGGGGCGAAGAGCACCAACAAGGCCGTCCTGACGGTCGACGGCGAGCCGCCGCAGACCGGCACCGCCGACACGACCGCCGTCGTCCAGCCCGACTACACCGTCACCAAGGGTGTGCAGACGAGCAGTCAGGACGGCCGCAAGGTGACGTACCAGTTCAGCGCCTGTTCCAAGGACGGCGTGCCCAACGTCGACCTGGACGCCAGCCGGCTGGTCGACACCCTGCCGCCCGGCGCCGTCGTCGACACCGGCCGCTCGCCCGGCTGGGTCCAGAACCCGCCCGGCTCCACCACCTGGGTCTACGACATCGGCGCCTTCCGGGCCGGCAACCACCAGGCCGGCTGCCGCAACCCCGGCGTCCTCGTCGTCGACTACCCGGAGGCCTCGTTCCCCAGCGGCACCAAGTCGCCCAACAGCGTCGTCCTCCAGGGCGACCCGCTCGGCCCGGACCCGATGCGCGACCTCTCCACCGCCACCGCCGAGAGCCCCGTCTTCCAGCCACCCACCAGCGGCATCAAGGTCGCCGCCTCCAAGGTGTGGGAGAAGAGCGTCGCCTCTGGTGACGTGGCCACGATCGCCCTCCACGCCGGCAACACCGCCGGCCCCGCCACGAGCCTGATGATGACCGAGCCCGGCGACGGCACCACCCCCGGCCTCTACAACTGGCTCGCCCCACAGGCCATCCAGCTGGAGGCGTGGAACCCGACCTGGATCGGCCTGCGCCTGGATTACCGGCTCGACGACCAGTCCTGGTACACCTTCACCCCGGGCAAGCCGCTCAACGGCTCCACCCCGCGGCGGATCACCTTCGCCGAGGGCAAGGGCGACCCGGCCAATGACGTCCTGGGCCTTCCGAAGGGCCGCCGCCTCGACGGGCTGCGCTTCATCTGGACCGGCCCCATCCCCACCGGCTGGAGCCCCGGCAACGCCGTCCTGCTGACCACCCAGGTCCTCGCCACCGGCCACGACGGCCGCCCGGCCCCGGCCCCGCTGCACAACTGCGTCAACGTGCTCGGCACCGACGCCCGGGGCGCGACCTCGACCGCCGCTGCCTGCGCCGACACGACTGTCAAGGCCACCACCAACCTGGGCGCCGCAAAGACCACCACCGCCGGAGCCGTCCTCGCGCCCGGCGCGGTCGCGACCTTCCAGGTCACCCCGTTCAACCGCACCGGTCGCACGCTCGACCGCCCGCTGGTCCTCTACGACCTGCTGCCGCCCGGCATGGTCTACGTCGACGGCAGCGCCCGCCCCGACCCGAGCCGGCCGCACGCCCCCGCCCCGCAGTCCGTCACCGTCCTGCCCGGCCCGGACGGCCGCCAGCTGCTCAAGATGACCTGGCCGGCCGGCAGCCCCGACATGACCTACCTGCACGACGACCTGGCCTACCGCACCCTGATCGACGTCCAGGTGGCGGGCAGCGCCCGGCCCGGCACGCTCACCAACGACGTCTACGTGACGGCCGAGGGCAAGGGCGACCCGGTCTCCTGCTTCTACTACGGCTCCGACAGCGGCGTGAAGGACGACCGGGACCTCAACGGCAACGGCGACACCACCGAGACCGTGTGCCACGCCTCCTCCAAGGTCGAGGTGCAGGTCCCGGCCGTGCTGCGCTCCTTCAAGGAGGTCAAGGGCGACCTCGACAAGGACTACGCCAGCACCGGCACCACCACCCCCGGCGGCGGCATCTCCTACCGGCTGACCGTCCGCAACGACTCGCCCGACCCGGTCACGGACTTCGTCGCGTACGACAAGCTGTCCACCCCGGGTGACTCGTACCTGCTGCGGCCGGACATCGCGCGCGGCTCCGCCTGGACGCCCTCGCTGGCCCAGCCGCTGACCTCCAGCGACCCGACCGTGGCGATCGAGTACACCACCTCGCCGAACCCCTGCGTGACCGGGGCGATCGCCGTGCCCGGGCCGTGCGACGCGAGCGCCCGGTGGAGCGCAGACTTCCCCGGGCCGGGCAACGCCACCTGGTTCAAGGTCAGCCGGCCGGGCACCCTGCCGTCGGGCGGGCTGTTCACCCTGACCTGGCCGATGGTCGCCTCGGTGGACGCCGGCAACGCCGACTTCGCCTGGAACAGCTTCGCCTACACCGCCACCGACTCCACCGGCAGTCCGCTGCTGCCCGCCGAGCCCGCCAAGGTCGGCGTCGGCGTCCAGGCGCCCGTGCCCCCGAACAACGCGCTCGGCGACCACGTCTGGGCCGACCGCAACGGCAACGGCATCCAGGAACCCGGTGAGAACGGAGTGCCGGGCGTCCGGGTGGAGCTGCTGGACGGGACCGGACAGCCGGTCCGCGACAAGACGGGCAAGCCGGTCACCACGGTGACGGACGCGGACGGGAACTACCTGTTCGACAAGCTGCCGGACGGGGAGTACGCGGTGCGCTTCGACCTGACGACCGTTCCGGCGGACGCGAAGGCCACCGTGCGGCACGCGGGGAAGGACCCGGCGCTGGACTCGGACGCCGACCCGGCCACCGGGGTCACCCAGACGGTGCGGCTGTCGGGCGGGGCACGGGACCTGAGCCTGGACCTGGGGCTGGTGCCGGCGGATGCGCCGACTCCTACGCCGACGCCTACGCTGACTCCGACTCCGACTCCGACGAACTCGCCGTCTCCGACCTCGTCGCCGACTCCGACGAACTCGCCGTCTCCGACCGACTCGCCGTCTCCCACGGGCTCGCCGACGCCGACCGGCTCGCCGACGAATTCACCTTCGCCGTCGAACAGTCCGTCGGACGGTCCGTCGAACGGCCCATCGTCGAGCGAGCCGCCGAGCACGGGTGAGCCCGGCGCACCGTCGCACGATCCGCAGCAGCCGTCCCCGGGTCAGGGCGGCAGCGAGCTGCCCCACACCGGTGGGCCCGGCCTGCTGCCGGCCGCGCTCGGCGCCGTCGCCCTGGGCTTCGGTGTGCTGTTCACGGTGATCGCCCGGCGCCGTCGGGGCCGCCACAGCTGATCACCCGTAGGTGAAGGAGAAGACTGCGCCCGCCGGCCAGACCACCGGCGGGCGCAGTCGTTCGTGGGGGTGGGTCAGCCCACCGGGACGGGCTGCGCGGTGGGGGCGAGCGGCACCGGGTGGAACCAGCGCCGGGCGCCGAACAGCAGCAGCCCGCCGAGCGCGATCCCGCCCACCGCGCACAGCGCCACCGGACGCAGCGAGCCCTCGGCGAGCTTGCCGGAGACGGCGTAGCCGAGCGAGTTGCCGGTGGCGAACAGCGTCACCAGCCAGGCGAAGGCCTCGGTGACGGTGCCGGTCGGCGCCAGTTCGGCGACCAGCACGAACGCCGCCGCCAGCAGCGGGGCCAGCATGATTCCGGAGAGGAAGGCCAGCGCGGCCATCGGGTACGGCCCGGGCAGGGCGATCAGCGGCAGGTAGGAGGCGGCCATCGCGAGGGCCATCACCCAGGTGCGGGTGGCGGTGGTCTGCCGCCACCTGACCGCGCCGTAGGCGAGTGCGCCGAGCAGGCCGCCGAGTGCCGCCAGCGCCAGCAGGGTGCCTCCGCCGCCGGGCAGGGTGGCGACGTGCTGCTCGGCGTAGGCGATGAACAGCACGTTCTGCGCGCCGACCGCCCAGCCGGCCCCGGCCAGTCCGACCAGCAGCAGCACCAGCCCGGGGGAGCGCAGTGGCCCGAGCAGTCCGGCGGACTGCTCCCGCGCCGGGGCGCGCCAGGCCCGTGCGGGCCCGGTGGTGGCCACGATCAGCGCGCCGGCCAGTCCCAGCCCGGCGGCCACCCAGAGCGCGGCGACCGGGCTGAACAGCCCGGAGATGGCGGCGACGGCCAGCGGGCCGGCCACGTAGAGGATCTGCTGGGAGGCGGAGTCGAAGGCGTACGCGGTGTCGAGCTGCTTCTCCTCGACCACGTCCGGCCAGAGCGAGCGCAGGCAGGGCTCCAGCGGGGGCATGGCGAGGCCGGCGATCGCGGCGCCGAGCGGCGCGCCGATCGCGGAGCCGGGGTCGAGGGCGAGCAGTGCGTACCCGCCACCGGCGACCACGGCGGAGGCGAGCAGGACGCGCGGCTGTCCGGTGCGGTCCACGATCCGGCCGAGCACCGGCCCGCCGACGGCGGCGGCGATCGCGTAGGCGGAGGTGGCCAGTCCGACCCGGCCGTACGCCACCCCGGCGTCGCGCAGGGCGAGGGCGATGACGAGGGCGGTCATGCCGGCGGGCAGGCGGCCGAGCAGGGTGCCGAGCAGCAGACGGGTGACGTGCGGGGCACGGAGCAGGGCGAGGTAGCCCATCGGCGTCCTCTCCGGGTGGGCAGGCAGGGTCGGGGACGCCGCCAAAGTTATACGTATAACCGTTCAGCGGTCAATCGGACCGACGAGTCGATCTGATGGGGCGTCAGCTTCGTTCGTATCCGGAGCTGGGGTTCGCGGTGGGCCCGCGGTGGGCAGGGACTCTGCGTGACCTCAAACAAGTACTTTGAACATCTCAAACCTTTGCTGCTAACGTATCGGGCATGACAGCCTCAGACGCACTGCGGACGCACGGCCCGGGCCCACTGCCCGGCGCCGCCCGCCCGTGCGCTCTGACCGGTGCTGTGGACAGCCCGCGCCGTTGTCGCGCCAAGCGCTGTACTTCCCTGAGCTGTACCGCGGCGGCACGCCCCTGACCGGGGGTCCGACCTCTCCCGTCCGGCCCCGCGCCGTGCCGCCTGCTCCGCCCCACACCTCACCGTCAGCAACGCCCTCCCCCGGAGACGCTCCCCCATGTCCACAGCGCCCGAGGCGACCTCGTCGCCGTCCGTGCTCGCCCGTGTCCGCAAGACGCCCTTCTGGGTGCAGATCGTCGCCGGCCTCGTGCTCGGTGTCGGCCTCGGCTACCTGGCCCGGGCCGCCGACATCTCCTGGCTGGCCACCACCCTGGAGACCATCGGCAAGATCTTCGTCCAGCTGCTCAAGCTGGCCGTCCCGCCGCTGGTGTTCACCGCGATCGTGGTGAGCGTCGCCAACCTGCGCAACGTGACCAACGCGGCCCGCCTGGCCACCCGCACGCTGCTCTGGTTCATGATCACCTCGCTGATCGCGGTCGGCATCGGCCTGGGCCTGGGCCTGCTGACCAACCCGGGCGAGGGCACCAACCTGAAGACCGAGGGCCTCAAGGCGCTCGACTCCAAGGGCACCTGGATCGACTTCCTGACCGGGATCTTCCCGACCAACATCGTCGACTCCTTCGCCAAGGTGAACGTGCTCCAGATCGTCTTCCTGGCGGTCGTGGTCGGCGCGGCGATCATCAAGCTCGGCGCCAAGGCCGAGCCGGTCCTCAAGCTCAGTGAGTCCGTGCTGGAACTGACCCAGACCGCGCTGTGGTGGGTCATCCGGCTCTCCCCGCTCGGCACCCTCGGCCTGATCGGCAAGTCCGTCGCCAAGTACGGCTGGGACCTGCTCAAGCCCTTCGCCACGCTGACCCTGGACATCTACGTCGGCTGCGCGCTGGTCCTGTTCGTCGTCTACTCGCTGGTGCTGCGCTTCGCCGCCGGGCTCAACCCGCTGCACTTCTTCAAGGGCGCCTGGCCCGCGATCCAGCTGGCCTTCGTCTCCCGCTCCTCGGTCGGAACCCTGCCGGTCACCCGCCGCGTCACCGAGCGGCTCGGCGTCCCGAGCGAGTACGCGTCCTTCTCCGTGCCGTTCGGCGCCACCACCAAGATGGACGGCTGCGCCGCGATCTACCCGGCCGTCGCCGCGATCTTCGTCGCCCAGGTCTACAACATCGAGCTGGGCATCAAGGACTACATCCTGATCGCCTTCGTCTCGGTGGTCGGCTCGGCGGCCACCGCGGGCCTCACCGGTGCGATCGTCATGCTGACGCTGACCCTGTCCACCCTGGGCCTGCCGCTGGAGGGCGTCGGCCTGCTGCTCGCCATCGACCCGATCCTGGACATGATGCGCACCGCGACCAACGTCGCCGGCCAGGTCGTCGTGCCGATCGTGGTCGCTGCCCGGGAGAAGATCCTGGACGTCACCGCGTACAACAACCCGTCCGGGGACCTGTACGACGAGGACGCGGAGCCCGTCGCCGTCGCCGTTCAGGGCGGGGCGGCCCCGGCCACGGCCTGAGGCCCGCCCGGCCGGTCGGCTCGTCCGCCCGGCCGGAGGTCCGGACGTCCGGACATCCGATCGGACGCCAGAGGGGGCGTTCGATCGGCGCAACGGAAAGGGCCCTCTCCCGGTGACGGGGGAGGGCCCTTTCCGCATTCCTTCGTTCCGCACCCGAACTTCACGTTCGAACTCCATGTTCGAACGCGGGGTTTGACGTTCGGGCGGATGCGTTCGAAAAGGCAGGGGGCCCGCCGGATGGGCGGGCCCCCTTGGGTACTGCTCTTGTGCTCATGGTGGCGACTGTCGGGAGCCGCCGGCGGACCCGCACGGGTCCCGAGCGATCAGATCATCAGAGGATGGTCAGACAGCGGTGACGTTCTCCGCCTGCGGGCCCTTCGGGCCCTGGGTGACGTCGAAGGTGACCGTCTGGTTCTCCTCCAGCGAACGGAAGCCGTTCGCGTTGATGGCGGAGTAGTGAACGAAGACGTCGGGGCCGCCGCCCTCCTGGGCGATGAAGCCGAAGCCCTTCTCAGCGTTGAACCACTTGACGGTTCCCTGAGCCATGCCGTTCTCCTTGCGATGCGTGTCGGGGGCCACACCGTGTGACACCCGGTCCGCTGCGCTGATCGCCCTGCCTCCGGACGTGTCCGAAATTTTTCGATATTGCTGAAAAACTACAAAAAGCCTGCGGTTACATGCTCCGCAGGCTTCAAGTACTGCAAGGGGAATCAAACTGCAACTGAGGGCAACGCTAGCATGCGGCCGCTGTGACGACCAGAGGTCACTTCCGGCGTGGAAGGCGCGTGTCGTAAGGGCGGGAGCGGGCGTGGAAAGGCTCGTCCACGGCGCGTGAGGGCGCGTCGGGTGGCCGGTGCGAGCCGCCGCGAACAGCAGGCATACGCTGCGGGGAGGCACGAACAGCAAGGGAGCGGCGCAGTGGCAGCACCGGAGGCACGAACACCGGACGCGCGGACGCGGGAGCCCCGACAGAACACCCCGGTCAGGCCGCGAGTCGGCCACATTCAGTTCCTGAACTGCGTTCCCCTCTACTGGGGGCTCGCCAGGACCGGCAATCTGCTCGATCTGGATCTCACCAAGGACACCCCGGAAAAGCTGAGTGACCAGCTCGTCGGCGGCGCCCTGGACATCGGCCCGATCACCTGCGTGGAGTACCTGCGCAACGCGGACGACCTGCTGGTCCTACCGGACATCGCGGTCGGCAGCGACGGCCCGGTGATGTCCTGCCTGATCGTGAGCAAGGTGCCGCTCGCCGACCTCGACGGCCGCAGGGTCGCCCTCGGCTCCACCAGCCGCACCTCCGTACGGCTCGCCCGGCTGCTCCTGGAGGAGCGCGAGGGCGTGCGCCCGGACTACTTCAGCTGCCCGCCGGACCTCAGCGCGATGCTCGCCGAAGCCGACGCCGCCGTCCTGATCGGCGACCCGGCCCTGCGCGCCTACCTCGGGCAGGCCGCCGACCTCGGGCTGACCGTCCATGACCTCGGCGAGATGTGGAAGGAGTGGACCGGCCTGCCGTTCGTCTTCGCGGTCTGGGCGGTGCGGCGCGAGTTCGCCGAGCGCGCCCCGGAACTGACCGCCGCGGTGCACCGGGCCTTCCTGGAGTCCCGCGACCTGTCGCTGGTGGAGGCCGCCAAGGTCGCCGAGCAGGCCGCCCGCTGGGAGTCCTTCGGCGCGGACGTGCTGGAGCGGTACTTCAGCGAGGCGCTCGACTTCTCGCTCGGCGAGCGGCAGCTGGCCGGCGTCGCGGAGTTCGCCCGACGGGTCGCGCACGACAGCGGGTTCGCCCCGGACGTCGTGGTGCGGCGGCTGGAGCCGGTGGCGTTGCCGCTGGGGTCGTAGGACGCGTTCGGCCCTGGGCTCGGTCGCGCCCCTGTTCCTGTCCGCTCCCGTCCGCTCCTGTCCGAGGGGCGGGCGGGGCTCGGCCGGGCCCGGTACGGTCTGCACCCGAGGCACGTCCGGGGGCCGGTCGGTGGCCGGTTGGCAGCTGACAGCGGTCGGCTGACGGCCGGTCGGTGGTCGGCGGGGCGCGCGTGTGAGGGCGAGGGGAGCGTGCGGGATGCGGGCACTGGGGTCGGACGATCCGCGCCAGGTGGGCGGCTACCGGCTGCTGCGGCGGCTCGGCGCGGGAGGGATGGGCCGGGTCTACCTCGGCCGGACGGCCGGCGGGCGCACCGTCGCCGTCAAGGTGGTGCGGTCGGAGCTCGCGGACGATGCCGAGTTCCGCGCCCGGTTCCGGCAGGAGGTGGCCGCCGCCCGACGGGTCGGCGGTGCCTGGACCGCGCCCGTGCTGGACGCCGACACCGAGGGCGCACAGCCCTGGGTCGCGACCGGCTACGTGGCGGGCCCCGCGCTCGGCGACGCCGTCCGGACGTACGGGCCGCTGCCCGACCCGGCCGTGCGCTCGCTCGGCGTCGGGCTCACCGAGGCGCTGGCCCACGTCCACGGGCTCGGCCTGGTGCACCGGGACGTCAAACCCTCCAACGTGCTGCTCACCCTGGACGGGCCGCGGCTGATCGACTTCGGGATCGCCCGGGCCCTGGATGCCGCCGGCGGTCTCACCCGTTCCGGTTACGTGGTCGGTTCGCCCGGCTTCATGTCGCCCGAGCAGGCGAGCGGGCAGACGGTCGGGCCGGCCGGGGACGTCTTCTCGCTCGGCGCCGTCCTCGCCTTCGCCGCGAGCGGCGTTCACCCCTTCGGAGAGGGGGTCAGCGCGGCCGTCCTGCTCTACCGGGTGCTGCACGAGGAGCCGGACGTGGCCGGGCTGCCCGAGCCGCTGCGGGGGACCGTCCTCGACTGCCTGGCCAAGGACCCGGCCGCCCGGCCCACCCCGCAGCAGCTCCGCGTCCGGCTGGACCCGGACGGCACCGCCGCCACCCGGCTGTCGCAGGGCGGCTGGCTGCCCGCGGAGCTGGCGGCGGGGGTGGGGCGCAGTGCGGTGGAGCTGCTGGACCTGGACCTGGAACCGGACGGGGAGCCTGGGGAGTCGGGGGCGGCGGCTTCCGGCGGCGTGGCTTCGGATACGAGTGCTTCCGGTGCGGTGGCCTCCGGCACGGCGGCTTCCGGCGCGGTGGTCGGTGCGATGCGGACGCCGACCTTCGTGTCCGGGGGCGGGCCGGAGGGTGAGGGGGACCACCTGCCGCTGTGCGTCGGCGTGTGGGACGGACCCGCGAAGGCACGGCCGCGGAGCACCCGGACCGCGGTTGCGGTCGCGGCGGCGCTCGTGGTGCTCGGGGGCGGTGGATACGGGCTGTACGGGTGGCTGCACCGGGCCGAACCGGCGGTGTCGGGGCCCTCGCCGGGGCCGCTGCCGGAGGTGTCCGTCGATCCGGGCCTGGCCGTCCTGCCGAGCGGGGCCTTCTCCTCCGGGGTGGCCTCGGCCTCCGGCGCCCCCGGGACCGCGACGGCGTCCGGCCCGGGTGCGGCGCCGCCCGGGACGGGCGGGCCGAGCGTGGTGCCCGCCGCCTTCCTGGGCACCTGGAGCGGGGACATGGTCACCGACAAGGGACTGCCCGGCGGGACCACCACGCTCACCATCCGTCCGGCGGCGGTCGGCCAGGAGGGCGCCACCAGCCGCAACGCCGTCTCCGGACTGCTTCCGATCAGCTGCGAGGGAGCCTGGACGCTCAAGTCCGCCTCCGCCACCGAGCTGGTGTTCCAGTCCCGGCTGGTCCGCTCCTCGATCCCCGGTGCCTGCACCGGCGGCTCCAACGCGGAGACCCTCACCCTCCAGTCCGACGGGACGATCCGTTTCACCTCCGCCGACCCTCCGGCCGGGAACCCGTCCGGCACGATGCGCAAGGCGAACGGTGCGGGCGGCTGAGACGTTCGGCCGGGGCGTCCGACCGGGAAGTTTCGCCGGGGCGTCCGACCGGGACGTTCGGCCGGGACCGGCGGCTCGGGCGCGGTCCGGAGACCGTCCGGAGCCGGCCCGTGCGCAGTTCAGCAGGCTGACGCGGGCGGCGGAATGTGCTGGCGTAGGCTGGTTCGGCCGTACCCGAGTTGCACTTGAGAGAGAGAAGGCCGCCAGGTGACCGAGCTCGCAGCGACCACCCTCGATGCGTCCAGCACCGACCTGAAGGCCGTGCTCGACCGGGCCGCCGCCGGTGGTCGGATCACCCCGGAGGAGGCGCTGGAGCTCTACCGCTCGGCGCCGCTGCACGCGCTCGGCTCCGCCGCCGACGCGGTGCGCCGCCGTCGCTACGCGGGTACCGAGCACATCGCGACGTACATCATCGAGCGCAACATCAACTACACCAACGTCTGCGTGACGGCGTGCAAGTTCTGCGCCTTCTACGTGCCGCCGAAGAGCGACAAGGGCTGGTCCCGCGAGCTCGACGAGATCCTGCGCCGCTGCGCCGAGACGGTCGAGCTGGGCGGCACCCAGATCATGTTCCAGGGCGGCCACCACCCGGACTACGGCGTGGAGTACTACGAGCGCGCGTTCTCGGCGATCAAGGCCGACTTCCCGCAGCTGGTGATCCACTCGCTGGGCGCCTCCGAGGTCGAGCACATGGCGCGGATCTCGGGCGTCTCCGTCGAGGAGGCCATCACCCGGATCCACAAGGCGGGCCTGGACTCCTTCGCCGGCGCTGGTGCCGAGCTGCTGCCGGAGCGGCCGCGCAAGGCGATCGCCCCGCTGAAGGAGTCCGGCGAGCGCTGGCTGGAGATCATGGAGATCGCTCACGGCCTCGGCGTGGAGTCCACCTCCACCATGCTGATGGGCACCGGCGAGACCAACGCCGAGCGGATCGAGCACCTGCGGATGATCCGCGACGTGCAGGACCGCACCGGCGGCTTCCGGGCGTTCATCCCGTACACCTACCAGCCGCAGAACAACCACCTGAAGGGCTCGACCCAGGCCACCGTCTTCGAGTACCTGCGGATGATCGCGATCGCCCGACTGTTCCTCGACAACGTCGCCCACATCCAGGGCTCCTGGCTCACCACCGGCAAGGAGGCGGGCCAGCTGTCGCTGCACTACGGTGCGGACGACCTCGGGTCCGTGATGCTGGAGGAGAACGTCGTCTCGGCGGCGGGGGCCAAGCACCGCTCCAACCTCACCGAGCTGATCCACCTCATCCGGGCCGCCGACCGCGTCCCGGCGCAGCGCTCGACCACCTACGAGCACCTGCGGGTGCTGGACGACCCGGCCAACGACCCGGTCGACCCGCGGGTCGCCTCGCACATCTCCTCCACGGCGATCGAGGGCGGCACCGCGCACCCCGAGTTGAAGATCCTGGACAACTGAGTCCTCTTCCTCTGCGGTCCCTTCCCGTGGGTCCCTTCTCGTGTCGGTGTCGGTGTCGGCGGCGGTGTCGCTGATACCGACGTCGGTGCCGGTGCCGGTGCCGTTGCCGTTGTTGTCGAAGTCGAAGGCGCTGTTGTGCTGACTCTGCACCGGGCGGCGTTCGTGCTGCCCGACCCGGCCGATCCCACCGCCCCGTCCATCGCCGACGGGGCGGTGGTGGTGCGTGGCGAGCTGATCGAGGCGGTGGGGCCGTACGGGGAGCTGACGGCCGCGCACCCGGGCGCCCGGGTGCGGGACTGGGGACCGGCCCTGCTCGCCCCGGGGCTGCGCAATCCGTACGGGCACTGGCTGTTGGAACGTGCCTACCACCCGGATCCGCGGGAGGAGGTCGGCGTCGAGCCGGTGGCGGACGGGCTGGCCGGATCCACCGACGAGACGCGGTGCGGGGCCAGTGCGCGGCGGGGGCTGCAGCGGATGCTCGGGTACGGGGTGACGGCGGTGGCCGGGCCCTTCGAACGGGCCTCGGTGCGGACGGCCGTGGCGCGGTCGGGGATCGTGGGGCTGCCGGCTCCCTCCGGTTCGTCCGGAGGGCCGGGCGGCGGAGGTGCGGGGCCGCTGGATCCGTTGGCCGTCCTGCCGTTCGCGGAGGCCGTGCACGGGCGGGTGGCGGCCGGGGGCCGGGCGGACTTCGCGGTGTTCGCGGTCGCGGAGGACGGGGGCGCCGAACCGGTGGCGGGCGGGTGCCTGGCCACGGTGCTGGGCGGACGGTTGGTGTACCGCCGGCGGTGAGACGGTCGTCACGTCGAGTGTGGCGTACTCGCCAGTAGGCGGATTTCCTTGCGGTGCACGGGACTTCCTTCGTGTGCACTCGAACTCCGCTGCCGGTCCCGGAGAGTGATTGCCGGTTCATCGTGACCTGAGGGCCCGCCAGCGGATACGATCCCGGACAGCTCACTCCGTACCCTCACCACACCACCACCCGCGCCCGCGGGCGGCGGGGCCGTGTCCCCGGCCCCGAAGGCAAGGCAGGACAGGAACCATGCGAACCGCGACCGTTCCCCCACCGCGCACCCCGCGGATGGGCCGTGGTTGGTACCTCGCCGCCGTGCTCAGCGCCGTGCTGGCCGTCGGCATGTGCCTGCTCGGTTGGCGCCAGGCCGACCAGGCCGACCGGATCGAGGCGCACCCGGTGAGAGTCGACGGGGTCGTCACCCAGCTCCCGAGCGGAGGCGGCACCTACAGCGCCGTCAGCTACCGGGCCGACGGAGAGCCCCACACGGCGGCCGCACTGCCGCTCTCGGACGGAGTCAAGCTCGGTGACAGGGTCTGCCTGGAACACGCCGCCGATGACCCGGGCGCGGTGCGGATCTGCGGCGACACCTACCCGCAGCCGGTCGGCGTGGGCCTGGCCCGGTACAGCGTGCCGGTGGCCGTCGTGCTCTTCGCGATCTGCGTGCTGCGCATCCGGCGGCACCACAAGGCCCTCGCGGTCCGCGGCGGGCAGGGGAAGCTGGCTGCCAACCTCGCACTGGCGACCGAGGCGCTGGCGGACGGGATGCCCGCGATAACGCACGGCAAGCGGTCCCGTCGCCGTCGGCGTGCGGCCGGGCGGCGCGCTCAGTACTGACGGGGCGTGCCCGGTGGCGGCGGTGCCGGTGGCGGCGGGCTGGGGCCGGCGGGCCGGTGGCTCCGGCCCGGGGGTGCGGCCCGGGGGTGTGGTCCGGGGGTGCGGCTCTGGGTCGGCGTGCCCCGTTGGTCGGGGTGTCCGTGTGAGGGTGAACAATGGGGGCGTGACCCGAGCCTCTCTGGACAAGCAGCCGCACGAAGTCGCCGCCATGTTCGACGACGTCGCGGCCAAGTACGACCGCACCAACGACGTGATCTCCCTCGGCCAGGCCCGCGCCTGGCGCCGGGCGGTGGCCGAGACGGTGGCCGCCGGACCGGGGGACCTCGTGCTCGACCTCGGGGCCGGCACCGGCACCTCCTCGCTGCCCTTCGCCGAGGCCGGGGCGAAGGTCGTCCCGTGTGACTTCTCGGTCGGCATGCTCACCGAGGGCAAGCACCGCCACCCCGAGCTGGCGCTCACCGCCGGCGACGCCACCCGGCTGCCGTTCGCGGACGACACCTTCGACTCGGTGACGATCTCCTTCGCGCTGCGCAACGTCCAGGACACCGACGCGGCGCTGCGCGAGATGCTGCGGGTCACCAAGCCCGGCGGCAAGCTGGTGATCTGCGAGTTCTCCACCCCGACCTGGACGCCGTTCCGGACGGTCTACACCGAGTACCTGATGCGCGCGCTGCCGCCGGTGGCCACCGCCGTCAGCAGCAATCCGGAGGCGTACGTCTACCTCGCCGAGTCCATCCGGGCCTGGCCGGACCAGCCGGGGCTGGCCGCCAGGCTCCAGGACAACGGCTGGTCGAAGGTCGCCTGGCGGAACCTGACCGGCGGGATCGTCGCGCTGCACCGGGCCTACAAGATCGCGTAGCCGGGCTCGGACGGCTCGGGTCCCCGGGCTCGGGCCGCGGGCTTGGGCCCCGCGGTTCGGATCCCGGGGCTTCGGCCCGCGGTTCGGGTCCCAGGACTCGGTGCTCGCGGTTCGGGTTCCACGGTCCGGGGCGGTGGTCGGGGGCGGGGGCGCATCCGGTGGCGTGAGCGGAACTAGACTGCCGGAGACAAAGCCGCCGTCCCCCAGCCGCAGTTCCAGGAGTGTGTCCACGTGTCCGAGACCGCAGCCGATCTGACGAAGCCGGACAGCCCCGTGGAGAGCACGGCCGACGTCATCGTGGTCGGCGCGGGCCCGGCCGGCTCCACCACCGCGTACTACCTCGCCCAGGCCGGGCTGGACGTGCTGCTGCTGGAGAAGACCGCCTTCCCGCGCGAGAAGGTGTGCGGCGACGGCCTGACCCCCCGCGCCACCAAGCAGCTGGTGGACATGGGCATCGACGTCTCCACCGAGAACGGCTGGCTGCACAACAAGGGCCTGCGCATCATCGGCGGCGGCGTCCGGCTGGAACTCGACTGGCCCGAGCTGTCCTCCTTCCCCGACTACGGCCTGGTGCGCAAGCGTGCCGACTTCGACGAGCTGCTGGCCCGTCAGGCCGAGAAGGCCGGCGCGCGGCTCTACGAGCGCTGCAACGTCAGCGGGCCGGTCCTGGACGAGCGCACCGGCCGGATCGTCGGCGTCACCGCCAAGCTCGGCGAGGAGAAGCGGCCGGTCACCTTCCGGGCCCCGCTGGTGGTCGCCGCCGACGGCAACTCCACCCGGCTCTCGCTCGCCATGGGCCTGCACCGGCGCGAGGACCGTCCGATGGGCGTCGCCTACCGCACCTACTTCACCTCGCCGCGCCACGACGACGACTACCTGGAGTCCTGGCTGGAGCTGTGGGACACCCGCGGCGGCGAGCGCAAGCTGCTGCCGGGGTACGGCTGGGTCTTCGGCATGGGCGACGGCACCTCCAACGTGGGCCTCGGCATCCTCAACTCCTCGCCCGCGTTCGGCGAGCTGGACTGGCGCGAGGTGCTCAAGGCCTGGTGCGCCGGCATGCCGGAGGAGTGGGGCTACACGCCCGAGAACATGACCGAGCCGATCCGTGGCGCCGCGCTGCCGATGGCCTTCAACCGGCAGCCGCACTACACGCGTGGCCTGCTGCTCGTCGGCGACGCGGGCGGCATGGTCAACCCGTTCAACGGTGAGGGCATCGCCTACGCGATGGAATCCGGCCAGATCGCCGCCGGGGTCATCGTGCAGGCCCTCGCCCGGGTCACCGACGGTGGTCGCGAGCGTGCTCTCCAGGCCTACCCGCGCATCCTCAAGGACGTGTACGGCGGCTACTACACGCTGGGCCGCGCCTTCGTGAAGCTCATCGGCAACCCCAAGGTGATGCAGCTCGCCACCCAGCGCGGCCTCACCCACCCGATGCTGATGCGCTTCACCCTCAAGCTGCTCGCCAACCTCACCGATCCGCAGGGCGGCGACGCCATGGACCGCGTGATCAACGGCCTCGCCAGGGTCGCGCCGAACGCCTGATCCCGTTTTGCCGCCTGCCCGCGCCCGGCCGGTTCGCCGCAGGACCGGCCGGTTCACTCCGGGGGCTTGATGGTCAGGCCAGTGGCGTCGGACGCCGGTCGGCGGCATCAGGCGCCGGTCAGTGGCATCAGGCACCGGGAGCTGGGCGGCCCGGTGCCGGGTGACGTCGTCGATCAGCCGCCGGGTGATGTCCGTGGCCAGAACCGCCTTGCCCACGGCGACCACCCGTACGTCATCAAGCTTCGTCAAGGTCGATGTCGAAGAAGTCGCGCTTCGCCAGAGGGAGTTGTCGTCTACACCCCTTCGGCCGCCTGGGGGGCCTCTGCCGGTCGGCGGAAGTCGGCGGAGCGCTGTTCGACGTAGGCGAGGCGCTCGGCGAAGACCCGGGCCGCGTCGGGGGTGAGGGTCCTCAGCACGACGAGGGCGGAGAAGATGACGTCGCAGAGTTCGTGCTGGACGTCCTCCCAGGTGTGGGTGACCCCCTTGCGCGGGTTCTGGCCGGTGGCACCGATGACCGCCGCACCGACCTCGCCGACCTCCTCGGAGAGCTTGAGGATGCGCAGTAGCCGCTCCTCCTGGGGCGACTGCGTGCTCTGCTCGTCCAGCCATGCGACCAAGTGGTCGACGCTCTCCCAGATCCGGCTGTCCATGCGGCGCTGCTCTCCTGCTCCCGTGTGGTGTCGTCGGTGTGCTGCCACCGTACGGGAGCGGGGGCGGGTGGGTGGCGGGCCGGCGCTGTCCGGCCCGCCGGGTCAGCGGGCGCTGATCTTCACGTTGCGGATGTTCACCGGGAGGTTGGGGAAGCCGTCGCCCGGGTTGTTCTGATCGTCCTCGCCACCGGCGGCGATCTTCTGGAGGACGTCCAGGCCGGCGGTGATCCGGCCGAACGGGGTGTAGGCGGGGGAGAGTTTGGTGTCCTTCCAGACGAAGAAGAACTGGCTGCCATTGGTGTTCGGGCCGGCGTTGGCCATGGCCACGGTGCCGGCCGGGTAGGTGGCGCCGGTCAGGTTCTCGTCCGGGAACGAGTAGCCCGGACCGCCGCTGCCCGTGCCGGTCGGGTCGCCGCACTGGAGGACGTAGATCCGCTGGGTGGTGAGGCGGTGGCAGTGGCTGCGGTCGAAGTAGTCGTGCTCGGCGAGGAACCGGAACGAGAAGGTGGTGCAGGGCGCCTTGTCGGTCAGTGCCTCGAAGGTGATCTGGCCCTGGCTGGTCCGCAGTGTCGCGTGGTAGGGCTTCGCCGCCTTCTTGGCGTCGAACACCGGGATGCCCTTGAAGTTGTCGGCCGGGACGGCCGGTGTGTAGGTGCAGCCTGCGGCGGGGGCGGGGGCCGCGGGGGCTTCCGCGAAGGCGGTGCCGGTGCTCGCCACGAGCGGGAGGACGGTGGCAGCGGCGACCAGCGCCCAGTGCTTGCGCTTCACGTGACGAGCCTTCCGGGGGGTGGTGGACGGCGGGGTTGTCATGGGTGCATCATCCACGGCCTGGTGGGGATGCGGTAGGGGTTGGGGGCGGCCGTGGCTCCCTGGACGGCAGCTGTGTGATGGTTTGTCAGTTCTGCTCCGGGGCGGCCGAGGTGGGCGTGAAGAGTCCGGCGCGGGCGGCCAGGGCGGCGGCGTCGGCGGCCCGCTCGGCGGTGCGGGCGTCGAGCGGCTCGCCGGAGACGAACAGGCGGTAGTAGAGCGGGGCGATGGCAGCCCGCACCACTTCGACACCGTCCGTCCCGGCGGGCAACTCGCCGCGGGTGGCGGCTCGTTCGACCACCTCGGCGGCCTGGCGGTGGCGGGCCTCGAAGAAGGCGCGCAGGGCGGCCGCCCCGGCGTCCGAGCGCTGGGCGGCGGAGATCAGCGCGGTTGGCGTGGGGCCGAGTTCCGGGTCGGTGAAGACGCTGAACACCTCCTGGGTGATCCGGCGGAGGTCCTGCTGGAGGTCTCCGGTGTCGGGCGGGGGCCAGGTCTGGTCGGCGGAGGCGGTCAGGGCATCGGCGACCAGGCCGTCCACCCCGCCCCAGCGCCGGTAGAGGGTTGCCTTGTGGACTCCGGAGCGGGCGGCGACTGCCTCGACGGTGAGGCCGTCGTATCCCTTCTCGGTGACCTCCGCGAGCGTGGCGGTGACCACCTCCGCCCGGACCCGGGTGCTGCGGCCGCCCGGGCGTGGGGTGGGGGTGCGGGGTTCCGGCGCGGGGTGGGTGGGGTCAGTCAAAGTCGACTCCAGTCGCGTTAAGGCTTGCCGGGAGGTGGCGGTCGTGCGATGCTCATCGTAATGCGACTCAGGTCGCATTACGAGAGGAGCCCGCGTGTCCGCCACTGTCATCCCCGACCCCGCCGCCCTCCACCCGCTCGCCGGCCACGACCGGGTGGTCCTGTTGCGCCCGCTTGTCGCCGACCCGCGGATCGAGGTCGGCGAGTACACCTACTTCGACGACCCCGACGGAGCCACCCGCTTCGAGGAGCGCAACGTCCTCTACGCGTACGGCCCCGAGCGGCTGGTGATCGGCAAGTACTGCGCGATCGCCACCGGCACCCGCTTCCTGATGGCCGGCGCAGCCCATCCGACCGTCGGTGTCTCCACCTTCCCCTTCACGATGTTCGGCGGCAGTTGGACCGAGCGGACCCTCGACATCGTCACGGGCCTGCCCAGCCGGGGCGACACGGTGGTCGGCAACGACGTCTGGTTCGGGCACGGGGCCACCGTTCTCCCGGGTGTCCGGATCGGCGACGGCGCGATCATCGCCGCCGGAGCGATGGTCACCTCCGACGTCGAGCCGTACACCATCGTCGGAGGCAACCCCGCCCGCCCGATCCGCCGCCGCTTCGACGACGCCGACATCGAGCGCCTGCTCCGCTCGGCCTGGTGGGACTGGCCGACCGAGCTGGTCACCGAGCACGTCCGCGCCATCATGTCCGGGACCCCGGCCGACATCGAGGCGATCGCCGCGGCGAACGGTCTGCTCGCCGCCTGACCCACCCGTGCCCGGACAGGGCATTGATCATCGGCGGCCCGGTGCGCGAAGATGGCGCCCCCTTGCTCCGCGCTCCGCCCCGTCCACCGCCGGGCTTTCCGCCCGGCTCCTGGGCCCGTCCGACGCCGTACGGTACTCGCGCCCGCCGGTTCCGTCCGTTCGGAGGGATCTTCCGCATGCCAGCCTCCTCTTCCGACCTGCCCGAGGGTTCGTCCTCATCGGTCCTTCGTGATCTTCCGGTCCTGCTCGTGGCCGTGGTGTGGGGGTCGAGCTTCCTCGCCGTCCAGCGGGTGGCCGAGCCCGGGACGGTGGTGGCGATGCTCGTGCTGCGGTTCGGGCTGGTGCTGCCGCTGCTTGGGGTGGTCGCGTGGCGTGCCTTGCGGAGGCTGAATCGTGCCGAGTGGCTCGGCGGCGCCGCACTGGGGCTGGTGCTCAGCGGGATCTTCCTGCTGGAGACCTACGGCGCCGTCCACACCTCCGCGACCAATGCCGGTTTGATCATCAGCCTCGCGATGGTGCTCACCCCACTCGGCGAGAGCGCCCTCGGCCGGACCGCACCACCGAAGGCCTTCCTCGCGGCCGCAGGGCTGGCCGTCCTCGGCGTCGCCCTGCTCACCGGCGACGGCGGGCTGCGCCCTCCCACGCTCGGTGATCTGCTGGTGCTGGGCGCCGCCCTGGTCCGCTCGGCGTACGTCCTCGCGATGGCCCGCACCCGGGCCGTCCGCGACACCGACACGCTCGCCGTCACCTGGGTCCAACTCGCTGTGGCCACCGGCGTGTTCGCCGTCGTCACGCTGTCGGTCGGGCCCGCGCCCTGGACGGTCGCGCGCTCGTACGGGGCTGGCCAGTGGGCCTGGCTGCTCCATCTTTCCCTGTTCTGCACCCTGTTCGCCTTCTTCGTCCAGATGTGGGCCGTGCGGACCACTTCGCCGTCCCGGGTGAGCCTGCTGCTCGGCACCGAACCGCTGTGGGCCGCCATCTTCGGGATCACCGTGGCCGGGAACCGGATGGGCCCGCTCGCCCTGCTCGGAGGAGCCCTTGTGCTGGTCGCGACCGAGTGGGGCCGGCGCACCGCACCCGCACCCGCGCCACGCCCGGTCAGAGGCCAGGGAGAGGGAGAGGGCGAGCCTGACGCGGTGGGGCCGAACGCGGAGCCGGCCCGGGCGTGACCAGCCGCCCTCGTCACCGGCGCCGCCGTAGCGTCCGGCGGGCGTAGTCGAGGGTGACCGCACCGAGCAGCGGGCCCCAGGCGACCAGGGGCAGGTACGCGAGCGTCATCACCGCGGCGGCGAAGCCACGCGGCGAATCCGGCTCGGCCAGGTTGCGTGCCCAGCCGCCGAAGAGCGCCTCCATGCCGAGGACCGTGAGCACCACCGAGCCCAGCAGAGCCGGGAGGATCGCGGCGAGCGGCTTGACCCGGCGGCCGCCTATCAGCGGGATCCACCGGGGCGCGATCAGCCCCCAGGGCCGCACCAGGCCCAGGGTCAGGAAGGCCAGCGACTCGGCAAGGGCGCTCAGCGCCACGCAGTAGACCGTGCCCCAGCCCGGCTGGTGCTCGGCGTACGCCGCGGCCGTCGCGCCGGTGAAACCCATCGGGACGCCGAAGCCGAAGGCGATCCGCCACAGCCCCGAGGGGACGGTGGTGAGGACGGCGGCCTTGGCGGCGAGCTGGGCCCAGCGCGGGGCGGGCGGGACGACAGGGGCGGTCGCCTCGGCCCGGCGGGTGGTGCTGCGGGCGTTGATCACGAGCTTCGACATGGTGGTGGGCTCCCTTCGGCTCCGGCCTCCGTGGCCGGTGCGATGACTCAAGACTGGAGGCCGGCCAGGGGTTCGCGGCAGATGCCGATCGGGCTGTTCCTCCTGCTCAACCAGCCTTTGAAATGTGCCGATCGGCACAGGCGTGCCGCCTGGGTGGCGTCGTAATGTGACGGCAGTCGAAGAGTCGAGGAGAGGTGGTGACGATGACTCAGATCCTGTCCGGTGTTGTCCTGCTCCTGGTGCCGCCGGCCTGGGTGGCGCGGGGGCGGTACGGGGCGGCGGCCGTGACCATGGCGCTCGGGGCGGCATCGGTCGTGGTCACGGTCGCCGTCTGGCTCCTCGGCCGCTGGGCGGAGGGGCAGCGCTGGGCCGGTCTGTTGGGCCTGGCCGAACTGGCCGTCCTGCTGCTGTCGGTGGTCATCAGCCTGCGTGCCGAGGACGGCCCACAGTGTGCGGCGGCGGCCTGGACGGCATGCGGAGCGGTCGCCCTCTGGCCGTCCCGGTTCGCGTTCATCGAGGGGCCCGCGGACACGCTCACGCTCTTCGGGTTCGGATCGATGCTCTCCCTGCCGGCCGTCCTGATCGGGCTCTACCTGCGGGGCCTGGACGAGGGGCGCAACAAGGCGGTGGCCGAGGCCAGGCGGGCGCAGCGGCTCGAACTGGCCCACGACCTGCACGACTTCGTGGCGCACGATGTCAGCGGCATGGTCGCCCAGGCCCAGGCGGGGGCCTACCTGGCCGGGATCGACCCGGCCCGGGCGGCCGAGATGTTCCAGCGAATAGAGCAGGCCGGGCAGCGGGCGCTGGCCTCGCTGGACCGGACGGTACAGCTGCTGCGCAGCGAGGAGGGCGGCGGCCGCGGTCCGCAGCCCGGGCTCGCCGAACTCGCCGGGGTGGCCGAGCGGTTCACCGCGACGGGCGGCGCCGAAGTCCGCTTGGAGCTGCCGGAGGAGCCGGTGCCGCGTGAGGTGGAGGGCACCGTCCACCGGATCGTGGTCGAGTCACTGACCAATGTCCGGCGGCACGCTCCGGCCGCGCGGGAGGTCGAGATCCGGGCCCGCCGCAGTGGCGGACGGCTGGAGCTGACCGTGACCAACGACGGTCGGGCACTGGGCCCGGCAGGTCGGCCGCGCCGGGGTGGCGGCAGCGGACTGCCTGGGCTGGCGGCCCGGGTGGAGGCCCTCGGTGGTTCGCTGGAAGCCGGCCCGCACGAGCGGGAGGCCTGGAGGGTGACGGCGGTGCTGCCGTTGGAGGAGGCCGGCGCAGGGCCGGCGCGATCGTAGAAGCCGACGCGGGTCGGTAACGGGGAGGTGCGGATATGGGCAGTGGCACAGGGCCGGTTCGGATCCTGATCGCGGACGACCAGGCGGACGTTCGCAGTGCGTTCCGGATGATCCTGGACGTCCAGCCGGACATGGTGGTGGTGGCTGAGGCGGCGGACGGCGCCGCAGCGGTGCAGGAGGCAAGGAGACTGCGGCCGGACGTGGTGCTCGCGGACATCCGGATGCCGAAGCTGGACGGTTTGGAGGTCACACGCCAGTTGGCCGACCAGTGCAAGGTGATCGTGGTGACCACCTTCGACCTGGACGAGTACGTGCACACGGCACTGCGGCACGGGGCGGCCGGATTCCTGCTGAAGCGGTCGGGGCCGGTGCTGCTGATCGAGGCGGTCCGGGCGGCGATGGCGGGGGACGCGTTGATCAGCCCGCAGATCACCGTCCGGCTCCTGCGGCACATGGCACTCCCGGGTGCGGAGCCGGAGCCCGGGCCGGGCGCCAAGGCGGCTGCAGCGGCTCCGCCAGCGACAGCCGGGCCGGCGGAGGAACTGACCATGAGAGAAAGGGAGATCGCCGAGCTGGTGGCAGACGGCGCGACCAACGCCGAGATCGGCGCAGGGCTGTTCATCTCACCGGGGACGGTGAAGAACCACCTCGCCAACATCCAGCGCAAGATCGGAGCCCGTAACCGGGTGGGCATCGCGGCCTGGATCTGGGAGCAGGCGGCCGGCCGCCAGTAACCGGCCCTGGCCCGGAGGGCGAGAGCCCGGGCAGCCCAAGCCCAGGCAGGCAGCAGGCCCCGGGCACGGCGGGCAGTGCCGGAGTGGGCCGGGCCCGGGCAAGGTCAGCGCTGCCTTGTGCGAGGTCGCGGCCCTGTACGGCCGGCCGGCAGGCCTGTGGGCACGGACGCGGGCGCGGGCGCGGGCGCCGACCCCGCTTCGGCTGCGCGGCCGTGAGGCCTGCATGGTCGGCGCCGCCCACCCCCAACGACGCGCGGCCCACGCGGCCCAGGCGGCCCACACGGCCCATACGGCCCGCACAGCCGGAGCCCACACGGCCCATACGGCCCGCACAGCCGGAGCGGCCGAGCGCGCGCAGATCCGCCAACCCCAGCGCAGGCACCGGGCGGAGGAAGCCGGCACAGGCACCGGGCGGAGGCAGCGGCGGGCGGGTCGGTGAGGGGGAGAGGAGCCCCACCCGACGACAAGCTCGCGCGCTTGTGAACGAAGGGTCAAGCGAGCGTTCGGCCCCCCGCCACCCCTCCGAGTGAGCCGTCATAACACGTCAACATGACGCCTGGAAATTTGCCCAAGGCGATGCATGGTTGATATAGGACCATGCCCCTGACCAGCCGCTTCACAGGTAAATGCGACTGGTTGTGATCATTTGACTGCTATGCGTCGACAAATCTGGGCATGTTCACATTCGACACCATTCACATGGTGTCGTAGATCACAAAGATGGCGGTGAACTGCGTGTCGCAGATCACAAGCCGACAGGCATAGGATGCGCTCGTTCCAGGCTTTGTGAACTGCCTCACATGAGGTGGATCTCGGGAACTGGAACGCGGGTTCACCTCAGTGTGACCCGCCGGTTCCGATCTGCAGTCAAGGACGACTGGACGGAGGGAGCGGGGGCTATGAATGCCTACGCGCCGATCCTCGTACTCGGTGCCATCGCGGCGGCGTTCGCGGTCGGCTCCGTCGTGATGGCCTCACTCACCGGCCCCAAGCGCTACAACCGGGCCAAGTTGGAGGCGTACGAGTGCGGCATCGAGCCGACCCCGCAGCCCGTGGGCGGCGGTCGGTTCCCGATCAAGTACTACCTGACGGCGATGCTCTTCATCGTCTTCGACATCGAGATCGTCTTCCTCTACCCCTGGGCGGTGACCTTCGACGCCCTGGGGATCTTCGGGCTGGTCGAGATGCTCCTGTTCATCGCCACCGTCTTCGTCGCGTACGCCTACGTGTGGCGGCGCGGCGGCCTGGAGTGGGACTGAGCGCGGGGTGGTCCGAGCGCGGGGTGGTGACCCCACCCGTCCGCCGGCTGTGCGCCCGCTTGTGAAAGAGCGGACAAGCCAGAACCGGCCCACGTATCAGCGGTCTTGAGGGCATTGAGAGGGATCTGATGGGAATCGAGGAGAAGCTGCCGAGCGGCTTTCTGCTCACGACCGTGGAGACGGCCGCCGGCTGGGTGCGCAAGGCGTCACTCTTCCCGGCCACCTTCGGTCTGGCCTGCTGCGCGATCGAGATGATGACCACCGGTGCAGGCCGCTACGACCTGGCCCGGTTCGGCATGGAGGTCTTCCGGGGTTCCCCCCGGCAGGCCGATCTGATGATCGTGGCGGGCCGGGTGAGCCAGAAGATGGCCCCGGTGCTGCGCCAGGTGTACGACCAGATGCCCAACCCCAAGTGGGTGATCTCGATGGGCGTCTGCGCCTCGTCCGGCGGGATGTTCAACAACTACGCGATCGTCCAGGGCGTCGACCACATCGTCCCGGTGGACATCTACCTGCCCGGCTGTCCGCCCCGTCCGGAGATGCTGATGGACGCCATCCTGAAGCTGCACGACAAGATCCAGCACGAGCCGCTCGGCGTGAACAAGCGCCGGGCCGAGGAGCTCGGCGAGGCGCTCGCCCTCAAGGCCACCCCGATCAGTGAGATGCGGGGGCAGCTGCGATGAACGACCAGGTACCCGAGACCCGCCGGGAGCAGCCGGTCCGCGAGATCCCGGTCGAGGTGGTCGGCCGCCGCCAGGGCATGTTCGGCGCCAAGGGCAGCGGCGACACCTCCGGCTTCGGCGGCCTGGCCGCCCCGATCGCGCTGCCCGGCCCGAGTGAACGCCCGTACGGCGGCTGGTTCGACGAGGTCGCCGACGAGCTGGAGGGCGCCCTGGAGGAGCAGGGCCTGGACCCGGTCGAGGTGATCGGGAAGACCGTGGTCGACCGCGGCGAGCTCACCTTCCACATCGACCGCGACCACCTGCTGGGGACCGTCCGCATCCTGCGCGACGACCCGGCGCTGCGCTTCGAACTGTGCCTCGGCGTGAGCGGCGTGCACTACCCCGGCGACAAGGGCCGCGAGCTGCACGCGGTCTACCACCTGCGCTCGATCACCCACGGCCGGCTGATCCGGCTGGAGGTCACCGCGCCCGACGCCGACCCGCGCATCCCCTCCGTGGTGAGCGTCTACCCGACCAACGACTGGCACGAGCGCGAGGCCTACGACTTCTTCGGCCTGGTCTTCGAGGGCCACCCGGCGCTCACCCGGATCATGATGCCGGACGACTGGCTGGGCCACCCGCAGCGCAAGGACTACCCGCTCGGCGGCATCCCCGTCGAGTACAAGGGCGCCCAGATCCCGGCTCCCGACCAGCGGAGGTCGTACAGCTGATGAACACCCAGCACTTTGGAGAGACCGAGGAAGCAGACGCCCGCGAGACCACCGAGGGCCGGGTCTTCACCGTCACCGGCGGCGACTGGGGCGAGGTGGTCGAGGCGGTCGGCCGGGCCGACGACGAGCGCATCATCGTCAACATGGGCCCCCAGCACCCGTCCACCCACGGCGTGCTGCGGCTGATCCTGGAGATCGACGGCGAGACGGTGAAGGAGGCCCGCTGCGGCATCGGCTACCTCCACACCGGCATCGAGAAGAACATGGAGTTCCGCAGCTGGGTCCAGGGCACCACCTTCGTGACCCGCATGGACTACCTGACCCCGCTGTTCAACGAGACCGCCTACTGCCTGGCGGTCGAGAAGCTGCTCGGCATCACCGACGACGTCCCGGACCGGGCCAGCGTCATCCGGGTGATGATGATGGAGCTCAACCGGATCGCCTCGCACCTGGTCTGCCTGGCCACCGGCGGCATGGAGATCGGCTCCACCACCCTGATGATCTACGGCTTCCGGGACCGCGAGCTGATCCTGGACGTCTTCGAGCTGGTCACCGGCCTGCGCATGAACCACGCGTACGTGCGCCCCGGCGGCCTCGCCCAGGACCTGCCGCCCGGCGCCGTCGACCAGATCCGCGAGGCGGTCAAGGTCTTCCGCTCCCGGATGCACGAGTACGACAAACTCGCCACCGGCAACCCGGTGTTCAAGGCCCGTCTGGTCGACGTCGGCTTCCTGGACCTGCCCGGCTGCCTGGCCCTCGGCGCCACCGGCCCGATCCTGCGGGCCACCGGCCTGCCGCACGACCTGCGCAAGACCGACCCGTACTGCGGGTACGAGGACTACGACTTCGAGGTCGCGATCGCCGACAGCGCCGACTCCTACGGCCGCTTCCTGATCCGCCTGGAGGAGATGAATCAGTCGCTGCGGATCGTCGAGCAGTGCCTGGACCGGCTGCGGCCGGGCCCGGTCATGGTGGCCGACAAGAAGATCGCCTGGCCCGCCCAACTGGCCGTCGGCCCGGACGGGATGGGCAACTCCCTCGACCACATCCGCAAGATCATGGGCACCTCGATGGAGGCCCTGATCCACCACTTCAAGCTGGTCACCGAGGGCTTCCGGGTGCCGGTCGGCCAGGCGTACGCGGCGGTCGAGTCGCCCAAGGGCGAGCTGGGCGTGCACGTGGTCAGCGACGGCGGGACGCGGCCGTACCGGGTCCACTTCCGGGACCCGTCGTTCACCAATCTGCAGACGATGGCGGCGATGTGCGAGGGCGGCCAGGTGGCCGACGTGATCGTCGCGGTGGCCGGGATCGACCCGGTGATGGGAGGCGTGGACCGGTGACCAACGTCGAACTCGGACTGCCGGCACTGCCGGCCGCACCGTACCCCGAGGAGGTGCACGCCCGGCTGGCCGCCGACGCGGCCGAGCTGATCGGCCGCTACCCGCAGCCCCGCTCGGCGCTGCTGCCGCTGCTGCACCTGGTGCAGGCCGAGGAGGGCTTCGTCAGCCCGACCGGGATCCGCTTCTGCGCCGAGCAGCTGGACCTCACCACCGCCGAGGTCACCGCGGTCGCGACCTTCTACACCATGTACCGGCGCCGCCCGGCCGGGAAGTACCACGTCGGGGTCTGCACCAACACCCTGTGCGCGGTGCTCGGCGGCGACCAGATCTTCGCCGAGCTCCAGGAGCACCTGGGCATCCGCAACAACGAGACCACCGGGGACGGCGAGGTCTCGATCGAGCACATCGAGTGCAACGCGGCCTGCGACTACGCGCCCGTGGTGATGGTCAACTGGGAGTTCTTCGACAACCAGACCCCGGAGAGCGCCCGGCAGCTGGTCGACGACCTGCGCGCCGGCCGTGAGGTCCGGCCCACCCGCGGCGCTCGGCTGTGCGGCTTCAAGGAGACCGCCCGAATCCTGGCCGGCTTCCCCGACGAGCGCCCGGGCGCCAACGACGAGTCCGGTGCCGGCGGCGCACCCTCCCTCGCCGGCCTGCGGCTGTCCCGCGGCGAGGCCCTGCCCGGCGCCCCCGGCACCAGGGTCGTCTCCCCGCGCAACGAGCCGCCCCGCCCCGACGCCTCCCTCCCCGACGCACCCCGGGCCGACGCACCCCGCTCCGAATCCCCCCGCCCCGAGGGCAACGGCCAGGAAGGGAGCGAAGCGTGATGACCTCCGCCGAGCCGGCCGAGAAACTGCTCACCCCGGTCCTGTCCGACTCCTGGGACGACAGCCGTCCCTGGACGCTCGACACCTACCGCCGCCACCACGGCTACGAGGGCCTCAAGGCGGCCCTCGCCATGCCGCCGGACGACGTGATCGCCCTGGTCAAGGACGCCGGCCTGCGCGGCCGCGGCGGCGCCGGCTTCCCGACCGGCATGAAGTGGCAGTTCATCCCGCAGAACGACGGCAAGCCGCACTACCTGGTGGTCAACGCGGACGAGTCCGAGCCGGGCACCTGCAAGGACATCCCGCTGCTGTTCGCCAACCCGCACGCGCTGATCGAGGGCATGATCATCGCCTCCTACGCGATCCGCTGCGACCACGCCTTCATCTACCTGCGCGGCGAGGTCGTCCCGGTGCTGCGCCGGCTGCACGCGGCCGTCGCCGAGGCGTACGGGGCGGGGCTGCTGGGCCGGAACATCCTCGGCTCGGGCATCGACCTCGACATCACCGTGCACGCCGGCGCCGGCGCCTACATCTGCGGCGAGGAGACGGCGCTGCTCGACTCGCTGGAGGGCCGGCGCGGCCAGCCCAGGCTGCGGCCCCCGTTCCCGGCGATCGCCGGCCTGTACGCCTGTCCGACGGTGGTCAACAACGTCGAGTCGATCGCCTCGGTGCCGCCGATCCTGGCCCGCGGCAAGGAGTGGTTCAAGGCCCTGGGCACCGAGAAGTCCCCCGGCTTCACGCTCTACTCGCTCTCCGGCCACGTCACCAACCCCGGCCAGTACGAGGCCCCGCTCGGCATCACGCTGCGCCAGCTGCTCGACCTCAGCGGCGGCATCCGCCCCGGGCACCGGCTGAAGTTCTGGACCCCGGGTGGTTCCTCCACCCCGATGTTCACCGACGAGCACCTCGACGTCCCGCTGGACTACGAGGGAGTCGGGGCGGCGGGCTCGATGCTCGGCACCAAGGCGCTCCAGGTCTTCGACGAGACCACCTGCGTGGTGCGCGCGGTCACCCGCTGGACGGAGTTCTACGCCCACGAGTCCTGCGGCAAGTGCACCCCCTGCCGCGAGGGCACCTACTGGCTGGTCCAGCTGCTCAAGCGGATCGAGGCGGGCGAGGGCGTCGACGGGGACCTGGAGAAGCTCCTCGACATCGCCGACAACATCAACGGCAAGTCCTTCTGCGCACTGGGCGACGGCGCGGCCAGCCCGATCGTCTCCTCGCTCAAGCACTTCCGGGCCGAGTACGAGCAGCACCTGGCCGAGCGCCGCTGCCCGTTCGACCCGGCCGCCTCCACCGTCTGGGCCGACGGCCCCCGCCCCGGCCACCAGTCCGCCACCGAAAGGGAGGTGCACGCGTGACGATCACAGAGCCAACCGCCTCCGAGACCGCGGTCGAACTGGTCACGCTCACCATCGACGGCGTCGAAGTGCGGGTCCCCAAGGGAACGTTGGTGATCCGGGCCGCCGAGACCATCGGCACCCAGATCCCGCGCTTCTGCGACCACCCGCTGCTCGACCCGGCCGGCGCCTGCCGCCAGTGCATCGTCGAGATCGAGGGCCAGCGCAAGCCGGTCGCCTCCTGCACCATCCCGGTGGCCGAGGGCATGGTGGTGCGCACCCAGCTCAGCTCGCCGGTGGCAGAGAAGGCGCAGCGCGGCGTGATGGAGCTGCTGCTGATCAACCACCCGCTGGACTGCCCGGTCTGCGACAAGGGCGGCGAGTGCCCGCTGCAGAACCAGGCGATGACCAACGGTGCCGCCGACTCCCGCTTCGAGGGCATGAAGCGCACCTACGAGAAGCCGGTGCCGATCAGCAGCCAGGTGCTGCTGGACCGCGAGCGCTGCGTGCTGTGCGCGCGCTGCACCCGCTTCTCGCAGCAGATCGCCGGGGACCCGTTCATCGACCTGGTGGAGCGCGGGGCGCTACAGCAGGTCGGCACCGGCGAGGGCGACGACTTCGAGTCGTACTTCTCCGGGAACACCATCCAGATCTGCCCGGTGGGCGCGCTGACCTCGGCGGCGTACCGGTTCCGCTCGCGCCCCTTCGACCTGGTCTCCTCGCCGAGCGTGTGCGAGCACTGCGCCTCGGGCTGCGCGCAGCGCACCGACCACCGGCGCGGCAAGGTGCTGCGCCGGCTGGCGGGCGAGGACCCGGCGGTGAACGAGGAGTGGAACTGCGACAAGGGCCGCTTCGCCTTCCGCTACGCCCAGCAGCGCGACCGGCTGACCACCCCGCTGGTGCGGGTGGACGGCGAGCTGGTGCCGGCCTCCTGGCCGGAGGCGCTGGCCCGGGCGGCCGAGGGGCTGCGCGGGGCCCGGACCGGGGTGCTGGCCGGCGGCCGGGTGACGGTCGAGGACGCCTACGCGTACGGGAAGTTCGCGCGGGTGGTGCTCGGCACCAACGACGTGGACTTCCGGGCCCGCCCGCACAGCGGTGAGGAGGCGGACTTCCTGGCCGCGGCGGTGGCCGGGCGGGGCGTCGACGTGGACGGCACCGGGGTGGCGTACGAGGACCTCGACCGGGCGCCGGCGGTGCTGCTGGCGGGCTTCGAGCCGGAGGAGGAGTCGCCGATCGTCTTCCTGCGGCTGCGCAAGGCGACCCGGGCGACGGGCCTGAAGGTGTTCTCGGTGGCCGCGTTCGGCTCCCGGGGCCTGACGAAGCTGCACGGCGCGCTGCTGCCGGCCGCTCCCGGCACCGAGCCGGAGTGGTTCGCGGCGCTGGCGGCGGACGAGCCGCTGACCGACGACGCCGGGCGGGCGGCCGAACTGCTGCGCACCCCGGGCGCGGTGATCCTGGCGGGCGAGCGGCTGGCCGCCGTCCCGGGCGCGCTGACGGCGGTGCTGCGGTTGGCGCACGCGACCGGCGCGAAGCTCGCCTGGGTGCCGCGCCGGGCCGGTGACCGCGGGGCGGTGGAGGCGGGCGCGCTGCCGGGCCTGCTGCCGGGCGGCCGTCCGGTGGCCGCCGCGGCGGCCCGGGCGGAGGCGTCCGCGGTGTGGGGCGGGGCCGAGCTGCCGTCCCGGCCGGGTCGGGACACCGACGGGATCCTGGCGGCGGCCGTGGGCGGCGAGCTGGACGCGCTGCTGGTCGGCGGCGTGGACCCGGACGACCTGCCGGACCCGGCGTTGGCCGACGAGGCGTTGGCGGCGGTGCCGTTCCTGCTGTCGCTGGAGTTGCGGCCCTCGGCGGTGACGGCGCGCGCCGACGTGGTGCTGCCGGTGGCGGCGGTGGCGGAGAAGGCCGGCACCTTCCTGGACTGGGAGGGCCGGGTCCGGATGTTCGAGTCCGCGCTCAAGCCGGACCAGCAGATGGGCCGGCACCTCCAGTCGGACCTGCGGGTGCTGGGCATGCTGGCGGACGCGCTGGGCCGGCGGCTGGGTCTGCCGGACGTAAGGGCGGCCCGGCTGGAGCTGGACCGTTTCGCCCCCTGGGAGGGCGACCGCACGGCCGACCCGGCGGCGCACCCGGGCCCGCTGCCCCGGCCGGCCACCGGCCAGGCGGTGCTGGCGGGTTGGCGGATGCTGCTGGACAACGGCGTGCTGCAGCAGGGGGACCCGCACCTGGCGGGCACCCGGCACCGGGCGGTGGCCCGGATCTCGGCGGAGACGGCCAAGGAGATCGGTGCCGAGGCGGCCGCCGGGCTGCGGCTGACCGGCCCGGCCGGCTCGCTGACCCTGCCGCTGGAGGTCACCGACTCGATCCCGGACCGCACGGTCTGGGTCCCGCTCGACTCCACACCGGGCGGTGCCCACCGCGCGCTCGGCACCACCGTCGGCCACCTGGTCACGATCGCCGCGGCCGAGCCCGAGCCCGAGCCCGAGACCAAGCCCGAGCCGACGGCGCAGGACCAGGTGACTCAGGACCGGCCGGCGCAGGACCAGACCGGGGCGACCGCGGACGAGACCGCGGGCGAAGGGGAGGACCGATGACTTCGCAGCCGTACGAGACGCTCCACTTCTTCGGGCAGGACCCGTGGTGGCTGGTGCTGCTGAAGGCGGTGTTCTGCTTCGCCTTCCTGGTCCTGACGGTGCTGATCGCGATCGTCTGGGAGCGCAAGGTGGTGGCCTGGATGCAGCTGCGCATCGGGCCCAACCGGCACGGCCCGTGGGGTCTGCTGCAGTCGCTGGCGGACGGCGTGAAGCTGGCGCTGAAGGAAGACCTGGTGGTCAAGGGCTCGGACAAGGTGGTCTACATCCTGGCCCCGATCGTCTGCGCCATCCCCGCGTTCATGGCCTTCGCAGTGATCCCGTTCGGCCCGGCCGGCAACGAGGTGTCGATCTTCGGCACCCGTACGCCGCTCCAGCTGACGGACTTCCCGGTCGCGCTGCTGTACATCCTGGCGACGGCCTCGGTGGGCATCTACGGCATCGTGCTGGCCGGCTGGTCCTCGGGTTCGACGTACCCGCTGCTGGGCGGGCTGCGCTCGTCCGCACAGATGATCAGCTACGAGATCGCGATGGGCCTGTCCTTCGCGGCGGTGTTCATCTACTCGGGCTCGATGTCGACCTCGGAGATCGTGGCGCACCAACAGCCGACCTGGTTCGCGGCGCTGCTGCCGGTGTCGTTCATCGTGTACGTCATCGCGATGGTCGGTGAGACCAACCGGGCGCCGTTCGACCTGCCGGAGGCCGAGGGCGAGCTGGTCGGCGGGTTCAACACCGAGTACTCCTCGCTGAAGTTCGCGATGTTCATGCTGGCCGAGTACGTGAACATGGTGACGGTCTCGGCGGTGGCCTCGACCCTCTTCCTGGGCGGCTGGCGGGCTCCGTGGCCGGTGTCGACCTTCTGGGAGGGCGCCAACCACGGCTGGTGGCCGATGCTGTGGATCACGCTGAAGATCCAGCTGCTGCTGTTCTTCTTCATCTGGCTGCGCGGCACGCTGCCCCGGTTCCGCTACGACCAGTTCATGAAGCTGGGCTGGAAGGTGCTGATCCCGGTCTCGCTGGTGTGGCTGGTGCTGATCGCGAGCGTGCGGGCGCTGCGCAACGAGGGCTACGGCTTCGGCGAGGTGGTGCTGTACGTGGGCGCCCCGGTCGGGGCGGTGCTGCTGCTGGCGCTGCTGCGGGACTTCCTGAGGAAGCAGCCGGAACCCGAGGACCTCCCGCCCAAGGCCGACTTCGATCCGATGGCGGGCGGCTACCCGGTCCCGCCGCTGCCCGGCCAGGTGCTCCCGCCGGTGCCGCGCCGGCGCAGCCGCGCCCCGAAGCAACTCCAGGACGCCCTCAACGGGGCCGACCATTCCGAAGGGAGCTGAACCGAGATGTCCGACCAGTCCGATCGTACGGACCGCCCCGAGCGGGCCGACCGTCCGTCGATCCTCGGCCCGGCCGCCGGCTTCGGCGTGACCTTCAAGGCCATGTTCAAGAAGCGGCTCACCGAGCAGTACCCGGAGCAGAAGAAGCCCACCGCTCCGCGCTTCCACGGCCGCCACCAGCTGAACCGGCACCCGGACGGCCTGGAGAAGTGCGTCGGCTGCGAGCTGTGCGCGTGGGCCTGCCCGGCCGACGCGATCTACGTGGAGGGCGCGGACAACCGGGACGAGGAGCGCTACTCCCCGGGTGAGCGCTACGGAGCGGTGTACCAGATCAACTACGCCCGCTGCATCCTGTGCGGGCTGTGCATCGAGGCCTGCCCGACCCGGGCGCTGACCATGACCAACGAGTACGAGCTGGCCGACTCCTCCCGGCGGGACCTGATCTTCACCAAGGAGCAGCTGCTGGTGGGCCTGTCCGAGGGCATGGTCGACACCCCGCACGCGATCTTCCCGGGCACCGACGAGGGCGCGTACTACCGGGGCGAGGTCACCGCGGCGGCGCCGGGGACGGTTCAGCAGGAGCGCACCGACCGGGAGAGGGAGGTGCAGCAGTGAGCGCGCAGCTGGCGGAAGCGGTCGGGACGACCTCGACGGGTGAGGCCGTCCAGTTCTGGGTGCTCGCGGTGATCGCGGTCGGCGGCGCGCTCGGCATGGTGCTGATGCGCAAGGCCGTGCACAGCGCGCTCTGCCTGGCGGGCACCATGATGGCGCTGGCGGTCTGTTACATGGCCCAGGGCGCGGTGTTCCTGGGCGTGGTGCAGATCGTGGTCTACACCGGCGCGATCATGATGCTGTTCCTGTTCGTGGTGATGCTGGTCGGCGTCACCAGCGAGGACTCCCTGAAGGAGCAGCTGAAGGGCCAGCGGTTCGCCGCGGCGCTGTGCGGGCTGGGCTTCGGCGTGCTGCTGATCGCCGGGATCGCCAACGCGAAGCTGAACCACTTCACCGGGCTGTCCGAGGCGAACGCCGAGGGCAACGTGCCGGGCCTGGCCCGGCTGATCTTCACCCGGTACGTGTGGGCCTTCGAGGTCACCGGCGCACTGCTGATCACCGCGGCGATCGGCGCGATGGTGCTGACCCACCGGGAGCACGTGAAGGCGCCGAAGACGCAGCGCGAGCTGGCGGCGCAGCGGGTCAAGGACAACATCCAGGTGCCGCCGCTGCCGGCGCCCGGCGTGTACGCGCGGCACAACGCGGTGGACGTCCCGGGGCTGCTGCCGGACGGCACGATCGCCGAGGACTCGGTGATGGCGACGCTGCGCGAGCGCGGCCAGGTCCGGGACGTGAGCCAGGCGATGCTGCAGCGGATGGCGGAGCTGGAGAACACCACGGCGGACTGGCTGGGCCGTCCGTCCTCGGAGCGGCCGGCGATGGCGCCCCCGCGCAAGTCGCTGAAGCCGGCGCAGGCGAACGGCCGGCCGGCGCCGACGAACGGTGGGTCGGTGTCGGCGAACGGCCGGCCGGCTCCGACGAACGGCGAGCCGGTTCCGGCGAACAACGTGGAGCACCCGGCCGACGAGGAGGGCACGGAGTGAACCCGGTCAACTACCTCTACCTGTCGGCCCTGTTGTTCACCATCGGCGCGTCCGGGGTGCTGATCCGGCGCAACGCGATCGTGCTGTTCATGTGCGTGGAGCTGATGCTGAACGCCTCGAACCTCGCCCTGGTGACCTTCTCCCGGCTGCACGGGACCCTGGACGGCCAGATCATCGCGTTCTTCACGATGGTGGTCGCGGCGGCCGAGGTCGTGGTCGGCCTCGCCATCATCGTCTCTATCTTCCGGACCAGGCACTCCGCTTCGGTCGACGACAGCAACCTGATGAAGCTGTAGGCGGAGGGCCTTCGGTGAACTCTCTCATTCCGCTGCTGGTGGCGGCTCCACTGGCGGGCGCCGCCCTGCTCCTGCTCGGCGGCCGGGCGCTGGACCGGTACGGCCACTGGCTGGCCACCGCGCTCGCGGCGCTCTCGTTCGGCTTCGGCCTGGCCCTGTTCTCGGACATGCTCGGCCGTGACGCCGAGCACCGGGCGGTCACCGAGCACCTGTTCAGCTGGATCCAGGTGAACGGCTTCCAGGCCGACGTCTCGTTCCGGCTCGACCAGCTGTCGATGACCTTCGTCCTGCTGATCACCGGCGTCGGCACGCTGATCCACCTCTACTCGGTCGGCTACATGGCGCACGACGAGCGCCGGCGCCGCTTCTTCGCGTACCTGAACCTGTTCCTGGCCGCCATGCTGCTGCTGGTGGTCGCGGACAACTACCTGTTGCTGTACTTCGGCTGGGAGGGCGTGGGCCTGGCCTCGTACCTCCTGATCGGCTTCTGGCAGCACAAGCCGAGCGCGGCGACGGCGGCGAAGAAGGCCTTCATCGTCAACCGGGTCGGCGACGTCGGCCTGTCCATCGCGATCATGCTGATGTTCGCGGAGTTCGGCTCCTTCGCCTTCGACCCGGTCTTCGGGGCGGCGCACGAGGCGAGCGAGGGCAAGCTGACGGCGATCGGGCTGATGCTGCTGCTGGCGGCCTGCGGCAAGTCGGCGCAGGTGCCGCTGCAGTCCTGGCTGGGGGACGCGATGGAGGGCCCGACCCCGGTGTCGGCGCTGATCCACGCGGCCACCATGGTGACCGCGGGCGTCTACCTGATCACCCGCTCCGCGACGATCTTCGACCTGGCGCCGGACGCGCAGACCGCCGTGGTGGTGGTCGGCGCGGTCACGCTGCTGTTCGGTGCGGTCGTCGGTTGCGCCAAGGACGACATCAAGAAGGCGCTGGCCGGCTCGACCATGTCGCAGATCGGCTACATGGTGATGGCGGCCGGGCTCGGCCCGATCGGCTACGCCTTCGCGATCATGCACCTGGTGACCCACGGCTTCTTCAAGGCCGGGCTGTTCCTCGGCGCCGGGTCGGTCATGCACGGCATGAACGACGAGGTGAACATGCGTCACTACGGCGGCCTGCGCAAGTACATGCCGGTCACCTTCGTCACCTTCGGCCTCGGCTACCTGGCGATCATCGGCTTCCCGGGCCTGTCCGGCTTCTTCTCCAAGGACAAGATCATCGAGGCGGCCTTCGCCAAGGGCGGCACCGAGGGCTGGATCCTCGGGCTGTGCGCGCTGGTCGGCGCGGCGGTCACCGCGTTCTACATGACCCGGGTGATGGTGCTGACCTTCTTCGGTGAGAAGCGCTGGCAGCCGACCGGTGAGACCGGCGGCTCCGCCGCGGGCGACGACAACCTCCCGCACCCGCACGAGTCGCCCAGGACCATGACCGTCCCGATGGTCCTGCTGGCCGTCGGCTCGGTCTTCGCGGGCGGGCTGTTCGCCTTCAACGACTCCTTCCTGAAGTGGCTGGAGCCGGTCACCGGGTACGAGGAGGGCAACTCCCCGCTCGCCCCGCTGACCGTCACCCTGCTGACCACGGCATGCATGCTGGCCGGCGTCGGCGTCGCGTACCTGATGTACGGGCGCTCGCCGGTCCCGGTGGTGCCGCCGGTGGGCTCCCCGCTCACCCGGGCGGCCCGCCGCGACCTGCTGCAGGACGACTTCAACCACGCGGTGCTGGTGCGGCCGGGCTCGGCGCTCGCCGCGGCGCTGGTCTTCTTCGACAGCCGAGGCCTGGACGGCGTGGTCAACGGCCTGGCCGCCGCGATCGGCGGGCTCTCCGGCCGGCTGCGGCGGGTCCAGAACGGCTTCGTCCGCTCGTACGCGCTCTCCATGTTCGGCGGCACGCTGGTGCTGGTCGCCACGACTCTCCTGATGAGGTCCACGTGATGACTCGTCCTGATATCCGTCGGGGGGTGGGCGCATGAGCGCGCTTCTGACCGCCACCTGCGCCGTTCCGGCGGCCGGCGCGGTGCTGACCGCCGCGCTGCCCGCCGGGTCCTCCGAGAGCCGGCGCAGGACCACCAAGGCCGTCGCGCTGGGCGTCTCGGCCGTCACCCTGGTGCTGGCCGCCGTGGTGGCGACGCGGTTCGACCCGCACGGCGCCCGCTTCCAGCTGACCGAGTCGTACAGCTGGATCCGTTCCTTCGGCATCACCTTCTCGCTCGGCGTGGACGGCATCGGCGTCGTGCTCGCCCTGCTCACCGCCGTGCTCGTGCCGCTGGTGATCCTCGCCTCCTGGCACGACGCCGACCCGTCCTCCTCGCCCGCCGACGGGCCGGGGGCACGTCCCGGCCGCCGGGCCGGGGGAGAGGGGACCGGCCCGGCCCGGCCCGACGGCACCTTCGAGAACAGGCGCCGCACCCAGGGCTTCTTCGCGCTGATCCTGGCGGTGGAGGCGATGGTGGTCGTCTCCTTCTACGCCACCGACGTCTTCGTGTTCTACGTGTTCTTCGAAGCCATGCTGATCCCGATGTACTTCCTGATCGGCGGCTTCGGCGACCGGGCGGGCGGCCCCGAGTCCGCGCGTCAGCGCTCCTACGCGGCCGTGAAGTTCCTGCTCTACAACCTGCTCGGCGGCCTGGTGATGCTGGCCGCCGTGATCGGCCTGTACGTGACCGCGCAGGACCAGGGCTTCGGCACCTTCGACCTGCCGACCCTGACCTCGGCGATCGCCGACGGCCGGATCCAGCTGACCGGTACCGCCGAGAAGGCGCTGTTCCTGGGCTTCTTCTTCGCCTTCGCGGTGAAGGCCCCGCTGTGGCCGCTGCACACCTGGCTGCCGAACGCGATGGGCGAGTCCACCGCCGGCACCGCGGTGCTGATCACCGCGGTGGTGGACAAGGTCGGCACCTTCGCGATGCTGCGCTTCTGCCTCGGGCTGTTCCCGAACGCCTCGAAGACCTTCGCCCCGGCGATCCTGGTCCTCGCGCTGATCGGGATCGTCTACGGCGCGCTGCTGGCGGTCGGCCAGAAGGACATCAAGCGCCTGGTGGCGTACGCCTCGATCTCGCACTTCGGCTTCATCATCATGGGCATCTTCGCCCTGACCAGTCAGGGCCAGAGCGGCGCCACCCTCTACATGGTCAACCACGGCCTGTCCACGGCGGCGTGGATGCTGGTGGCCGGCTTCCTGATCTCCCGTCGCGGCTCGCGGCTGATCGCCGACTACGGCGGTGTGCAGAAGGTCGCCCCGGTGCTCGCCGGGACCTTCCTGATCGGCAGTCTGGCCACCCTGTCGCTGCCCGGGCTCGCCCCGTTCGTCAGCGAGTTCCTGGTGCTGGTGGGCACCTTCACCCGCTACCCGGCGATCGGCATCGTGGCCACCTTCGGCATCGTGCTGGCCGCGCTGTACGCCCTGCTGCTGTACCAGCGCACCATGACCGGCCCGGTGAAGGACGGGGTGCGCACGATCCCCGACCTCAAGGCCCGCGAACTCCTCGTGGTCGGCCCGCTGGTGGCGCTGACCATCCTGCTCGGCGTCTACCCCAAGCCGCTCACCGACCTGGTCAACCCCTCGGTGAACGCGACGCTCTCGCAGATCCACCAGACCGACCCGGCGCCGGCCCACCCGGTCGCCGCCACCTCAGGAGGTGAGCAGAAGTGAGCACCACCGCGATGCTCGCCGCCGCCGGCGGCAACACCGCCGGCATCCCGGCACCGCACATCGAGTACGGCCAGCTCTCCCCGATGCTCGTGGTGTTCGCCACCGCCCTGGCCGGCGTCCTGGTGGAGGCCTTCGCGCCCCGCCGGTTCCGGCACTGGACGCAGGTGACGCTCGCCCTGGCCGGGCTGGTCGGCGCCTTCGTCGCCGTGGTGGTGCTGGCCGTGCAGGGCTACGGTTCCACCAAGGTGGACCTGCTGGCCATGGAGTCCGTCGCCCTGGACGGCCCGGCGCTGTTCCTCCAGGGCGTGATCCTGCTGGCCGCCGTGGTCGCGGTGCTCACCTACGCCGAGCGGAGGCTGGAGCCCAAGGCCGGCGGCCGGCCCGCCGACGCCTTCGCCGCCCAGGCCGCCGCCACCCCCGGCGGCGAGCAGGAACGGGCCGCGGTCCGGGCCGGCTTCGCCACCAGCGAGGTCTTCCCGCTCACCATGTTCGCGGTCGGCGGCATGCTGCTGTTCCCCGCGGCCAACGACCTGCTGACCATGTTCGTGGCGCTGGAGGTCTTCTCGCTGCCGCTGTACCTGCTGTGCGCGCTGGCCCGGCGCCGTCGGCTGCTCTCCCAGGAGGCGGCGGTCAAGTACTTCCTGCTCGGTGCCTTCGCCTCGGCGTTCTTCCTGTTCGGCACCGCGCTGGTGTACGGCTACGCGGGCAGTGTGCGGCTCGGCGACATCGGCGACGTCATCTCCGGCAAGGCGATGACCACCCCCGCGCTGCTGAGCACCACCCAGAGCGACGCGCTGGTGCTGACCGGCCTGGCGATGCTGGCGGTCGGCCTGCTGTTCAAGGTCGCCGCGGTGCCCTTCCACTCCTGGACCCCGGACGTCTACCAGGGCGCGCCGACCCCGGTGACCGGTTTCATGGCGGCGGCCACCAAGGTCGCGGCCTTCGGGGCCTTCCTGCGGCTGTTCTACGTGGCCTTCCCGGGCCTGCGGCTGGACTGGCGGCCGGTGATGTGGGGGGTGGCGATCCTCACCATGGTCGTCGGTGCGGTGCTCGCGGTGACCCAGCAGGACGTCAAGCGCCTGCTGGCGTACTCCTCGATCGCGCACGCCGGGTTCATCCTGACCGGCGTGATCGCCGTCAACAAGCAGGGCATCTCCTCGGTGTTGTTCTACCTGCTGGCGTACTCCTTCGTGACGCTCGGCGCGTTCGCCGTGGTCACCCTGGTGCGCGACTCCAAGGGCGAGGCGACCCACCTGTCCAGCTGGGCCGGGCTCGGGCGGCGTTCGCCGCTGGTGGCGGCGGTGTTCGCGCTGTTCCTGCTGGCGTTCGCCGGGATTCCGCTGACCTCCGGCTTCACCGGGAAGTTCGCGGTCTTCCAGGCCGCGGCCAGCGGCGGGGCGACCCCGCTGGTGGTCGTCGGTGTGCTGAGTTCGGCGGTGGCCGCGTTCTTCTACATCCGGGTCATCGTGCTGATGTTCTTCTCGGACCCGCAGCCGGGCGGCCCCACGGTGGCGATCCCGAGCGCCTTCACGGCGACCGCGATCGGGGTGGGGGTGCTGGTCACGCTGGGGCTCGGACTGCTGCCGCAGTACTTCCTCGACCTCGCGTCCAAGGCCGCACTGTTCGTGCGCTGACCTTCGCGTCCGCCGTTCCCGACCAGGGCCCCGTCCGGGCCGCGCCCAGTCCGCGCGGCCCGGACGGGTCTTTGTCGGGAGCCGGGGCCGGGGGAGTTCCGACCGGCTCTCCCGCCTTTATTTCCATCCGAATTCACCCCCACCGCCGTCCGGCCCGCACAGCAGCCCTGACCAGGGCATCAGGCCCGATCATGACAGGATCCGCACGCCCGTGCAGTGATCCACTCGCGACCGGATACCCTGCCTGTATGGCCAGCGGCGGCACTCAGGGACCAGGCCGCTAGATCGACCAGGGACAGAGGAGTGGTCTTCGTGACCGTCGTGGAACCCTTCGGGCTCAGCGTGCAGGACCGCGACCTGACCCGGGACGTCCAGGCCGGACTGGACGCGGTGGAGGCGGCGCTCGGTGAGGCCGTCAAGAGCGACGTCCCGTTCATCACCGTCACCGCCAGCCACCTCCTCGAAGCCGGCGGCAAGCGCTTCCGTCCGCTGCTCCTGCTGCTCGCCGCCCAGTTCGGCGACCAGGGGGCGCCCGGCGTGGTGCCCGCCGCCGTGGTGGTCGAGCTGACCCACCTGGCCACGCTGTACCACGACGACGTCATGGACGAGGCGCCGGTGCGCCGCGGCGCACCGAGCGCCAACTCCCGCTGGGACAACTCGGTCGCCATCCTCACCGGCGACTTCCTGTTCTCCCGCGCCTCCCAGGTGCTCTCCGACCTCGGCCCGGAGGCCGTGCGGATGCAGGCCGAGGCCTTCGAGCGGCTGGTCACCGGCCAGATCCTGGAGACCCGCGGCCCCGGCCCGGACATGGACCCGCTGCTGCACTACCTGGACGTCCTGGAGGGCAAGACCGGCTCGCTGATCGCCGTCTCCTGCCGGATAGGAGCGCTGATGGCCGGCGCCGAGCGCGGGCTGGTGGACACCCTCGGCGAGTTCGGCGAGCGGATCGGCATCGCCTTCCAGCTGGCCGACGACGTGCTCGACATCGCCAGCGACGGCCACGAGTCCGGCAAGACCCCCGGCACCGACCTGCGCGAGGGCGTGCCGACCCTGCCGACCCTGCTGCTGCAGCAGATGCCCGCCGACCCGGCCGACCCGGACGACACCCGGCTGCGCGAACTGCTCGACCAGGACCTCTCCGACGACGACCTGCACGCCGAGGCGCTGCGCCTGCTGCGCGCCCACCCCGCGCTGGAGCGCGCCCGCGCCGAGACCCTGCGCCGGGCCGAGGAGGCCCGGGCGCTGCTCGCCCCGCTGCCGGACTGCCCGGCGAAGGCCGCCCTGGAGGGCCTCTGCGACGCGGTGGCGATCCGCACCATGTGAGCCCGTCCGGGGCCGTCCGGGCCGGGCCGCGGTGAGGTCCGGGCCCGGGCCCTCGGCACGCCCTGGGATGGGGGAGACTGACACCCGTCAGCACACGCCTGCCGGGAAGGTCGCCATGCGTCGCGTCGTCATCGCCGAGGACTCCGTACTGCTGAGGGAGGGACTGACCCGGCTGCTCACCGATCGCGGCCTGGAGGTCGTCGCCGGAGTCGGAGACGGCGAGGCCCTGGTGAAGGCCATCCACGACCTGGCGGCGGCCGACGCCCTGCCGGACGTCGTCGTCTCCGACGTGCGGATGCCCCCGACCCACACCGACGAGGGCCTGCGCGCCTGCGTCGAGCTGCGCGGCCGCTACCCGCAGCTGGGCGTGCTGGTGCTGTCGCAGTTCGTGGAGGAGCGCTACGCCTCGGAGCTGCTGGCCGGCTCCACCCGGGGCGTCGGCTACCTGCTCAAGGACCGGGTCGCCGAGGTGCGCGAGTTCGCCGACGCGGTGGTCCGGGTCGCCGAGGGCGGCACCGCGCTGGACCCGGAGGTGGTGCAGCAGCTCCTCAGCCGCAGCCGCAAGGGCGACGTTCTGGCCAATCTCACGCCGCGTGAGCGCGAGGTGCTCGGGCTGATGGCGGAGGGCCGCACCAACGCCGCGGTGGCCAAGCAGCTGGTCGTCTCCGACGGCGCGGTGGAGAAGCACGTCAGCAACATATTCCTCAAGCTGGGCCTGGCCCAGAGCGCGGAGGACCACCGTCGGGTGCTGGCCGTGCTCACCTACCTCAACTCCTGAGGCCCGCCCCTCCGGTTCCGCGGCCCCGGCTCCCGGGGCACGCCCCCCGGGGGAGCACATCTCGGCCATGCACCCGCAGAGTGCTCGCGCACGCCCGCCCGAGCCGGAATGATCTCCGGCGGGCGGGCGTTGACAAGCATGTGCGGTGCAGCCGCGGGCCGGTGAAATTACTGACGCGGTTCCGGCCGCCGTCGTGTCGGCCCGCATAGGATGCGAGAGGTGCACCAGGCGGACGGGGCACGGGGCCGCGCCCGCGGTGGTGTGCCCACGAGGAGGTCCGCGGCAGTGACCAGTCAGGTCGATCAGTCAGAGGCAGTGGACGGCTCGGACGGCAACGAGGCCCGTGCCGGGAGCGGGGACGCGCGCTCGGGTTCGGCCGCGCCCGCCGGGCCACCTGCCCCGGGCGGCCCTCCGGCGAATCCGGGCAAGCCCATCCGCAGACTCGATCGGGTGATCATTCGCTTCGCCGGCGACTCCGGTGACGGCATGCAGCTCACCGGTGACCGGTTCACCTCGGAGACGGCGTCCTTCGGCAACGACCTGTCCACGCTGCCGAACTTCCCGGCCGAGATCCGGGCGCCCGCCGGCACCCTGCCGGGCGTCTCGTCCTTCCAGCTGCACTTCGCGGACCACGACATCCTGACCCCGGGCGACGCCCCGAACGTGCTGGTCGCGATGAACCCGGCCGCACTGAAGGCGAACCTGCCGGACCTGCCGCGCGGCGCCGAGATCATCGTCAACACCGACGAGTTCACCAAGCGCGCGCTGGCCAAGGTCGGTTACCCGGCGGACCCGCTGACCGACGGCTCACTGGGCGGCTTCCACCTGCACAAGGTGCCGCTGACCACGCTGACCCTGGAGGCGCTCAAGGACAGCGGCCTGGCCCGCAAGGACGCGGAGCGGGCGAAGAACATGTTCGCCCTGGGCCTGCTGTCCTGGATGTACCACCGGCCCACGCACGGAACGGAGTCGTTCCTGCGCACCAAGTTCGCCAAGAAGCCGCAGATCGCCGAGGCCAACATCTGCGCCTTCCGGGCGGGCTGGAACTTCGGCGAGACCACGGAGTCCTTCGCCGTCTCCTACGAGGTGCCGCCGGCCAGGCTCCCGGCCGGGCGCTACCGCAACATCTCCGGCAACCTCGCCCTGTCCTACGGGCTGATCGCCGCCGCGCAGCGCTCCGGACTGCCGCTGTACCTGGGCTCGTACCCGATCACCCCGGCCTCGGACATCCTGCACGAGCTGAGCCGGCACAAGGACTTCGGGGTGCGCACCTTCCAGGCGGAGGACGAGATCGCCGGCGTCGGCGCCGCGCTCGGTGCCGCCTTCGGAGGGTCGCTCGGCGTGACCACCACCTCCGGGCCGGGTGTCGCGCTGAAGTCCGAGACGATCGGCCTGGCCGTCTCGCTCGAACTGCCGCTGCTGATCGTGGACATCCAGCGCGGCGGCCCGTCCACCGGCCTGCCGACCAAGACCGAGCAGGCGGACCTGCTGCAGGCGATGTTCGGCCGCAACGGCGAGGCGCCGGTGCCGATCGTCGCCCCGGCCACGCCCGCGGAGTGCTTCGACGCGGCGCTGGAGGCGGCCCGGATCGCGGTCACCTACCGCACCCCGGTGTTCCTGCTCTCGGACGGCTACCTGGCCAACGGCTCGGAGCCCTGGCGGATCCCCGACGTCGACGAACTTCCGGAGATCGACCCGCAGTTCGCGACCGGCCCGAACCGCGAGGACGGCGCCTTCTGGCCGTACCTGCGCGACCCGCGGACGCTGGCCAGGCCCTGGGCGCTGCCCGGCACGCCCGGCCTGGAGCACCGGATCGGCGGCATCGAGAAGCAGGACGGCACCGGCAACATCTCCTACGACCCGGCCAACCACGACTTCATGGTCCGCACCCGGCAGGCCAAGGTCGACGGCATCACCGTGAAGCCGGTCGAGGTGGACGACCCGACCGGCGACGCCCGGGTGCTGGTGCTGGGCTGGGGCTCGACCTACGGGCCGATCACCGCCGCGGTGCGCCGCCTTCGCGCGGACGGCGGCGAGGTCGCCCAGGCGCACCTGCGCAACCTCAACCCGTTCCCGGCCAACCTGGGCTCGGTGCTGCGGAGTTACGAGAAGATCATCGTGCCCGAGATGAACCTGGGGCAGCTTTCGCTGCTGCTGCGGGCGAAGTACCTGGTGGACGCCGAGTCCTACAACCAGGTGCGCGGACTGCCCTTCAAGGCGGCCCAGTTGGCGGACGTGCTGTGGGCCGCGATCGGCACCCTGGACGAGGAGGACCACCGATGAGTGAGCGGAGCGAGCACGCCTTCCCGTCCCTGCGGCTGGTGCCCAAGGCCGAAGGCCCGCAGAGCGCCCGGGACTTCAAGACCGACCAGGAGGTGCGCTGGTGCCCCGGCTGCGGGGACTACGCGATCCTGGCGGCGGTGCAGTCCTTCATGCCGGAGCTGGGCATCCGGCGCGAGAACACGGTGTTCGTCTCGGGCATCGGCTGCTCCTCGCGCTTCCCGTACTACATGAACACCTACGGGGTGCACTCGATCCACGGCCGGGCGCCGGCGATCGCGACCGGGCTGGCCACCGCGCGCCAGGACCTGAGCGTCTGGGTGGTGACCGGTGACGGCGACGCGCTGTCGATCGGCGGCAACCACCTGATCCACGCCCTGCGGCGGAACGTCAATCTGAAGATCCTGCTGTTCAACAACCGGATCTACGGCCTCACCAAGGGCCAGTACTCGCCCACCAGCGAGATCGGCAAGATCACCAAGTCCACCCCGATGGGCTCGCTGGACGCGCCGTTCAACCCGCTGTCCCTGGCGATCGGTGCCGAGGCCACCTTCGTCGCGCGCACCATCGACTCGGACCGCCAGCACCTCCAGTCGGTGCTCCGGGCGGCCGCCGAGCACGAGGGCACGGCGCTGGTGGAGATCTACCAGAACTGCAACATCTTCAACGACGGCGCCTTCGAGGTGCTGAAGGAGCCCGGCAGCCGGGACGAGGCGCTGATCCGGCTGGAGCACGGGAAGGCCGCCCGCTTCGGTGCCGACCTGGCGAACGGCGTCTTCCGGGGCCCGGACGGCGAGCTGTTCACGGCTCCCGTCACGGCGGACAACGAGGCGGACGTCCTGGTCCACGACGCGCACGCGGCCAGCCCCGCCACCGCCTTCGCACTCTCCCGGATCGCCGACGCGGACACCCTGCACCACACGCCGATCGGCGTGCTGCGCAGCGTCGAACGCCCGGTCTACGACGAGCTGATGGCGGGCCAGCTGGCCGCCGCCACCGCCGGGCGCGGCCCGGGCGACCTGGCCACGCTGCTCGCCGGCAACGACACCTGGACGGTGGACTGACCGTCTGCCGGAGCGAGCGGCGCCCCCTGTCCCGGCCGGGACAGGGGGCGCCGCTCGTCGTTCCTACTGCTCGGCCCACTCGACCAGTTCGATCACCACCCCGTTCGGGTCGGCGACCTGGAAGAGCTTCTCGCCCCATGGCTCCTCGCGCAGCGGCAGGGTGATCACGACCCCCTCCTCGCGCAGCCGCCGCTCCTCGGCGGCGATGTCCTCGACGACGAAGGCCAGGATCACGCCGTCCGCGATCCGCTGGCGCTGCTCCTCCGGCAGGACTTCGAGGCTGCGCCGGAGGTAGACGACGCCGACCCCGCCGCCCGGGTGCGCGAGCGAGACGAAGCCGTCGGCTGACATCTCCTCGTGGTAGCCGAAGTGCCGCCGGAGGAAGGCGGCGGAGGTGGTGACGTCCTCGACGGTCAGGGAGACGGCGGTCCTGGTGATCTGCAAGGTGGAGAACCCTCTCGTCGGCATCGGGCGATTACCCCGTACACAGTACACTATACGAAGTACGGAGAATTTCGCCAGGGGTTTCCGAGGGGTCTCTCCTCCGGGGCGGGAACGGCCGAGGGAGGCTCCCCGGGCGGGGAGCCTCCCTCGGCGATCGGTACGGGGCGCGTCAGTAGACGCAGGGGATGCCGCCGTCGGACTCCGCGTCGACCATGGGGCCCTGTTGGGGCACGTTGGTGTCCGGGGCGGCCGGGGCGCCGGTGGCGGGCTTGTCGCCGGGGACGCCGGTGAAGGTGGTGCCGAGGGTGACCACGACTCGGTCGGCGCCGGCGGAGGAGGACTCGGTGGCGGTGACGCCGTAGCGGGCGGCGATCTGGTTGGCGGCCTCCTTGGCGCCCTTGCCGTAGGTGACGGTGGTGGTCTTGGGCTTGGCCGCGGCGGGGCCGGTCTTCCCCTCCTTGAAGCCCAGGCCGGCCAGGGTCTTGGCCTCGGCCGCGGAGGTGACGCCGGCGGCCGAGGAGGCGTTGAAGACGTCCACGGTGACGGTCTTGGCGGTGGTCGTCGTCGGACCGGCGGCAGGTTGGGCGGGGGCCGTCGGGGCGGGGCTCTCGTCGGTCGGTGCCGGTGCGGGGCTGGTGTCGGCGTAGCCGAACAGTTGCTTGACGATCTTCTGGATCTGCGGCGGGCTGACGATGTTGACGTCCTGGCCGTTGACCTTCTTGAGCTCGGCGACCGGGAGGGTGCGGAACTCCGCGTTGCCGCCGGTGAGGTTGGGGGCCTGCTGGGCGAAGTCCAGGACGTTCCACTCGTTGTCGATCACGAGGTCCTTCTGCACCACGCCCATCAGCTCCTGCATCTTGCCGAGGTTGCCGATGACGCCCTTCTGCTTGAGGTTGTGCACCACCGAGGAGATGAAGGCCTGCTGGCGGTGGGTGCGGGCGAAGTCGCTGTCGTTGCCGTCGCCGCCGTCGAGGTTGTGTCGCTGGCGGACGAAGGAGAGCGCCTGCGAGGCGTTGAGCTGGTTGACACCCTTGTGGAAGTCGGCTCCGGAGCCCTGGCCCTCCATGGCCGGGTCCTTGGTGTCGTGGGTGAGGCAGACCTCTATCGGCTGGAGGGCCTTGGCGATGTCGTAGAAGCCCATCAGGTTGACCTCGGCGATGTGGTCGACGGGCTGGTCGAGGAACTTCTGCACGGTCTGGATGGTGGCCGCGCGCCCGGCGTCGCGCCCGGCCTTCTCCAGGTCCGCGCCCTTGAGGCCCTTGGCCTGGAGGGCTGGCGTGGCCTTCTCCTTGGCCTCGCCGTAGGCCTCCTTGATCTTGCGCATGCCGACCTGCTTGCCGTCGCCGCTGTAGGTCATCACGTAGTCGTCGCGGGGTATCGAGACGGCCTGCACCTTGCCGCCGTTCGCCGGGATGTGCAGCAGGATCAGGGAGTTGGTGTTGTAGCCGCCGATGTCGGAGCTGTGGCCGGCGTGCAGCTCGTCCTGGACGAACTCGGGCGGGAGGTCCGTGCCGTCCATGTTCTTGCGGCTGTCCAGGCCGATCAGCAGCAGGTTGACCGAGTTGTCGAGGTGCTTGGGCGCGTCCTTCTTGGTCTCGGCGATGACGCCGGAGGTGGTCATCCCGTCGGTGAGCTGCTTGTACTCGTACCAGACCACCCCGCTGGCGGCGAACACCGCCAGGCCGACGCTGCAGGCCAGCGCCCGGCCCGCGATGAGCGCGGGGGAGGGGCGGCGTCGCGGTGGCGTCGGGGCTCCGCCCTCGGCCCGGTCGTCGGTCCGGTTCTCAGCCATGCTGCCTCCTCCGCGCCCGGACCAGCCGGACCGCGATCACGACGACGGCCGCGGCCGCGGCCTCGGCCATCACGGGAAAGCCGTGCACCACCCACTTCGCGGCGCCGGTGGCCAGGCCCTTGCCCTGGTACCGGTCGCGGTGGGCGGCCAGTTCGACGGCGGCCGTCACGCCCAGGACGACCAGCGGCGAGGCGGCGAGCACCCACCACCAGCCGTTGCGGCTGCTCAGTGCCGCCGCCAGGCCGGTGCCGAGCACGGCGGCCACGGTGAAGGCCAATCCCATGCCGGGGCCGGAGAGTTCGTCGACCGCGGCGCCGGCCGACGGCAGTCCGACGGCGAGGGCCGCCGGCAGCGCCGGCCCGCCGGGCAGGGGGCGTATGTGTCCGGCGGGTCCGCCCGCCGCCCGTCGGCGCGCCCCCTGGCCGGCCGACCGTCCTCGTTGCCCCGTCACGCCCTCACCCCGGTGTTCCCGTGCTCCGCGCGCCACGGTGGCGCCTGCGCCGCATGCCGTCCGAAAGTCCGTTCGTGGCGCTGCCAGTTCCGGACGCCGGTTCCGCCCGGCCGGTTCCCGCGCGGGCCCGGCTGCCCGTGATCGGGGGGGCGCTTCCCAATTCCTTCTACACGGGTGTAGAAGTCGTACGCAGCATAGAGCACGTCCGTTCGGCGGCACCGCCGGGTTCGCCGCGCCCCGGATAAACTACACCGGGCAGTTTCTGAGAGGGCCGGCCGATGCGCCGGCGGAAGAGGAGAGGGCCGTGGCGGCGACGGGCGGAGCGGGACGGCCGGAGAAGCGCAAGGCGATCACGCAGGCCGCGACGGTGGTGTTCGGGCGCGAGGGGTACGTCCGGGCCAGCATGGACGCGATCGCGGCCGAGGCTGGGGTGTCCAAGCGGACGGTCTACAACCACTTCGCCGACAAGGAGACCCTCTTCCTGTCGGTGGCCCTGCAGAACTCGGCGGAACTGACCGAGCGGATCCGGGAGTTGATGGCGAAGTACCTCGACCGGGTGGTGGACCTGCGCCAGGACCTGATCGACTTCGCCGTCGAGCGGGCCCGCGCCGTCCTGTCCGCCGGCGAGCACGGGGCGCTCGGCCGGGCGATCCGGGCCGAGGTGGCCAACATCCCGGCGGACGTCCTGGAGGCCTGGCTGGAGGCCGGGCCGATCGCCTCCCAGCGCGACCTCGCGCAGCACTTCGCGGCGCTCACCGGGCGCGGCCTGCTCGCGGTCGAGGACGCCGGGACGGCCGCCGAGCAGTTCACGCTGCTGACCTTCCACGGCATCGCCGAGCGCTCCTTCTGGGGCGCGCTCCCGGTGGCGGACGAGGAGGTCGAGCGGATCGCGACGGCCGGCGTGGACGCCTTCCTGCGGATCCACGGTGCGTCGGCGGCGCAGACCGAGGCGCAGGGCTGAGAACACTCGGGCGGGGCGGCCCGGAAGGTGCTCGACCTGGTCGGCGGCCCGCTCCCGGAGGGCTGCCGGCGAACCAGGCGGGGCACCGTCGAGCGGACGGCCTGGTGGACGTCTAGGACGCGGCGCAGAGCACCAGCTCGTTGTACGTGGCGACGGTGGTGAAGCCGAGCCGCTCGTAGAGCCGGATCGCCGGGGCGTTGTCGGTGCGGACGTTCAGGCCCAGGTGGTCGGTGGTCGCGGCCAGGTGGTGGCACAGCGCGGTGACGCAGGCCCGGGCGAGGCCGCGGCCGCGGGCGTCGGGGTGGGTGGTGACGTTGCCGAGCACGGCGACCCGCTGCGCAGGGGAGTGCACGTGCACTCCCGCGACGGCCACCAGCCGGCCGTCCTCGCGGACGCCGACGTAGCCGCCGTCGGCGAGCATCCGGGGGTCGAACCAGGAGCCGGGGTAGGACTCGGCGAGCAGGGCACGGACGGCGTCGACGTCGTCGAGGGTCAACGGCTGCGTCTCGTGCGCGACCTCGGTCGGAAGCCCGTCGGTGAGGAGCATCCGCAGCAGCGGCGTCCGGTGCTCGACCGCGTAGTCGGGGGTGAGGGCCCGCTCGGCGCCGTCCGGCAGCCCGGCCGTGAAGCGGCGCGGGAGGAAGGGCCGGAGGCCGCGCAGCAGGGACTCCAGCGGAGGCCCGTCGGCGGGCCGGGCGAAGGCGAGCAGGACGGGGGTGTCCCCGCCGCTGTAGAGCAGCGCGACCGGCCCGTGGCCGGAATCGGGAGAGGCCGTGTACCAGGTGGTGTTCGGCCAGAGGGTGTCGTCCAGGTCGCCGAGCTCGAAGAGGTGCAGCGCCGGATCGGTGCGGAAGCGGGCGGCGAGCGCGGCGCGGTCGTGCAGGCTGATGAGGGGCACGCGGACGAGGATAGGCCCGGTCCGCTCGACGTCGACGAGCGGACCGGGCCCGGTGGTTCGTCAGCCCAGCAGCCAGCGCTGGGCCGGGGCGGCGGGGTCGCAGGGGGCCACCCCGGTGGCCTGGCCGCCGCCGTTGGAGGTGAGGCACTGCCCGGTGGCCGCGCTGCGGATCAGGTACCAGCCGTGGTCCTCGTCGGTCAGCCGCCACTTCTGGTTGGCCGGCATCCAGTCGCCGTTCGGCTGGTTGAGGCCGTCCAGCCCGCCGGGGGTGTCCCAGAGGCGGACCGTGCCCGAGCCGGTGTCGAGGTCGATCACCTTGCTCTGTCCGTGCGAGATCGCCGTGGTGCCGTCGCAGTACTTCCAGAACGTCCAGGTCTGCGCGGGCGACTGGTTGGCCTCCCAGACGACGATCGGCTGACCGTTGACCTCGGCGTTGTGGTACAGGTCGAGCGCGCCTGCCCCGGAGCCGTTGTTCACGGCCGTCATGCCCTTCACGGACGGCGAGAAGTCGCAGACGCCGGCCGGTGCGGCCTGCGCCGCCTGCGCCACCGGAGCGCCGGCCACGACCGCCCCCGCGACGGCAGTGACGGCCCCGAGCGAGGCGAGGAACCTGCGGGTACGGGTGATGGTGCTCATGGGCTTTCTCCTTCTGATGTGGTGGAGGGACCCGGGTCAGCCGCGCGGGACCGCGAGCGCGGCCCACTGCTTGGGACCGGGGATGCCGTCGGCGTCCGCGCCCGAGTCGCCGAGCTTGTGCTGCCAGTTGCGGAAGGACTCGAGGTCGGCGTCGGACCACTCGGGCCCGGGGCCCTCGGCGTAGGCGGAGCAGCCCTCGGCGACGAGGCGCTCGCCCATCCGGGTGATGACGTCGCTGTTCTGGCCGTCGTGGAAGAAGTCGGCGCCGGGGAACGGCTCGTAGCCGTCGCCGCCGCCGGCCGCCGGGGCGGCACCGGACGGGGCGCCGCCGCTGGGGCTGTCGTCCGCGGAGGCCTCCTGCCCGAAGTAGAGCGCCCCGGGCCGGTCCTTCCACTCCGGGTCGGCGAGGACCACGCCCTCGATGAAGTCCGGGATGCCGTAGCCGTGGACCCAGTCCGAGCGGCGCTCGCGGGTCTTCAGGTAGACGCCGTCGCCCTCGGAGCTGCCCCCGTCGTTGGTGTTGCCCTCGACGGTGGTGATGGTGGAGCTGGTGTAGGCGACGCAGATGCCGGTGTGGCTGCCGCCGCCGGGCCCGAAGAAGACCTGGCCGCCGATCACCGGGTACTCGGTGAAGCGGCCGCGCTCCTTGAACCAGGCGACGCCCTCCGCGCAGGAGGCGCTCACCGGGAAGAGCTCGGCGTTGCCGGACCGCTCGGCGCACCAGGCGACGAAGGTGGCGCACCAGGCCTCGCCCTGGGACCACTCCAGGCCGGCGACGGCGGGGGAGAACTTCTGGATGTTGTTCCAGTGCCCGCCGCTGCGGCCCTCGTGGTAGCCGACCTCGTCTCGGGCGATGCGGATCAGGTCCGTCGCGTTCGAGGACATGGGTAGGGACTCCTTGTTGCTGGGGGAAGGGTGCCGGTCGGGATCTCAGGCCTTGCCGAACGTCTGCACGTAGCGGCCCCAGTTGCCGCGCTGGCGGGGCGCGTAGCCGATGCCGATGTAGTTGTAGTCGGGATTGAGGATGTTGACCCGGTGGCCGGGGCTGTTCATCCACATCTGCATCGCCTCCGGCACGCTGTTGCTCGGGGTGACGTTCTCGGCCGAGGCGCGCGAGACGAAGCCGGCGGCCGCGATGCGGTCCCAGGGGGTGCTGCCGTCGGTGCCGTTGTGCTGGGTGAGGTCGTGCGAGGCCATGTCGTTGGCGTGGCGCTGGGCGGCCGCGCTGAGGCGGTCGTCCAGGCGCACCGGCGGGGCGCCGACCCGGCCACGCTCCGCGTTGACGGCGTTCAGCATCTCGGTGCGGAAGTCACCGCCGCTGGGCTGGGGCTGGGGCTGGGGCTGCGGCTGGGGCTGCTGCTGGCCGCCGCCGCTGACGCCCCCGGCCGGGACGAGCTGCCAGCGCTGCGCCGGGTTGGCGTCGTCCTGCCGGGCCAGGGTGAGCGGCGAGCCGGGGGCGGCGGCGGTGAGGAAGAGCATGCCCTCGTTGGTGCGGGTGGTGCGGATGCGCACCCAGTCGTTGTCGAGGGGCTCGAAGCACCAGTGCTGGTTGGGCTGGTTGTGCTCGTTGTACAGCCAGGTCTGGCCGATGGAGTAGTTGTAGTCCATGACCATGGCCTGGCCGCCGGGGTGCTTGCCGACGGTCAGTTGGGTCTCCAGGAGGAAGCTGCCGTTCTCCTTGGCCCAGAAGGTCCAGCCCTGGGCGGTGGTGCCGTTGGGGCCCCAGGACTGGATGGCGGTGCCGGCGGCGGTCTGGCTGGAGCGGAGGTCGGCGACGGTTCCGTTGGCGGACTTGAGCGTCCAGGTCTGGCCGTGCTGGGGAAGGGTGGGCATGGGTTGCGCCTCTCGTCTGTGTGCCGCCCCGGGCCGCAACCGCTGTGGCCCGGGGCCTGACGAGAGAGACGTTCCTGCACTGCGGTAGACGGTCGGTCAACGCGCGTAGCCCGCACGGCCGTTGATGTCACGTCTACCGCGCCAGCAGCTCCCTGACCTGCGTCGACTCTTCCTGGAGCCCCAGCCGCTCGTACACCTCCAGGGAGTCCGTCAGGCAGGCCCGGGCCTGGCTCGGGCGGCCGAGGCCGGTGAGCGCGGTGCCGAGGGTGCGCAGCAGGCCGGCCTCCAGGGCGGGGCTGGTGCGCCGGGCGAGCGGGAGGACGGCCTCGGCGGCGTCGACGGCGAGCATCCAGCGGCCGGCCTCGGCGTGGATGCGGGCGGCGAGGTCGCCGGACGCGGCGGCGAAGACGGTGACCTGGAGGGCGGCGAACTCCTCGCGGGCGCCGACGGCGTGGGTGAGCGCCGCCTCCGGATCGCCGCACAGCCGCAGCACCCGGGCGAGGTAGTAGCGGCCGGTCGCGGCGGAGACCGGCCCCGAACGGCTCATCAGGTGGGCGCTGCGCTCGGCGGCGTCCCTGGCCTCGTCGATCCGGCCGGTCTGGGCGCAGCTGAACGCGAACTCGCCGAGGGCGCTGCCCTCGGAGCGGCTCGCGTCCAGCCGCCGGAACAGTCCGGCGGCCCGGCCGGCGTGTTCGGCGGCCTCGGCGTAGCGGCCGTGGACGCGCGCGTTGCCGCCGAGGGTGAGCAGGGACTTGGCGAGGACCCGCTCGGTGCCGGTGGTGGTGCACACGTCGACGGCTCGGTGGATCTCCTCCTCGGACTCGGCGTAGCGGTTGACGTGCCAGAGCATCGAGCCGCGCAGGTAGCGGGCGAGGGCGAGCGGGCCGTGGTCGCCGCGTGCCGTGGCTTCCCGGGCGAGGCGTTCGGCGAGGTCGGCGATGACGGTGGTCTGGGTGCGTTCGGCGAGCACCGAGCCCATCCGGTCGGCGAGTTCGGCAGCGCGATCGAGCGGCACGGCCGGGTCCGCGCAGCTCAGGGCGATGACGGCGGCGTGCACCTCGGCCTGTTCGCGCATCCAGCGCACGGCTTCCGCGCCGTCGGCCACCGGTCGGCCGGGGTGGGACACGGTCGCGTCGAGCAGGCTGAGTTCGACCGGGTCGGGTTTGCGGGCGGCGACGTCGGCATTGCGGGCGGTGGCGAGGCAGAAGTCGAGCAGCCGGTCCGTGGCGGCGGTGCGTTCGGCGGCGCCGTCCTCGTCGGCGAGCCGACCGCGGGCGTAGGCGCGGACGAGGTCGTGGAAGCCGTACCGGCCGAAGCGGGGGGAGTGCAGCAGGTTGAGGTCGACGAGGGTTTCGAGCAGCTCGCCGGTCTCGGCCTCGGTGCGGTCGAGCAGGGCGGCGGCGCAGGGCAGCGGGACGTCGGGGGCGTCGGGCAGGGCGAGCAGCCGGAAGGCGCGGGCGAGTTCGGCGTCCAGGCGGTGGTAGGAGAGGGCGAAGCTGGCTTCCACGGTCCGTTCGCCGTCGCTGAGTTCGGTCAGCCGGTGCTCGCGGCGGAGTCCTTCGGCGAGCGCGGCCAGGGTGAGCGCGGGGTCGGCGGCGAGCCGGGAGGCGACGATGCGGACGGCGAGCGGCAGCAGCCCGCAGGCCCGGACGACCTCCTCGGCGGCCCCGGGTTCGGCGGCGACGCGTTCGGCGCCGACGATCCGGGTGAACAGCTCCAGCGCTTGTCCGGGCGGCAGGGTGTCCAGCCGCAGCTGGTGGGCCCCGGCGAGGCCGGTCAGCCGGTGGCGGCTGGTGACGAGGACGGCGCAGCCGGGTGAGCCGGGCAGCAGCGGTTCGACGTGACCGGTGGTGGCGGCGTTGTCGAGGACGACCAGGACGCGCCGCCCTGCCAGGGCCGAGCGGTAGAGCGCGCTGCGCTCGCCGGCGTCCGGCGGGATCTCGCCCGGGTCGACGCCGAGGTCCCGCAGGAAGCCGGCGAGCACCGTGCCGGGGTCGGGCGGGGTGTGGTCGGCGCCGCGCAGGTCGGCGAAGAGCTGCCCGTCGGGGAAGCGGTCGCGGACCCGGCGGGCGACGTGCACGGCGAGGGTGGTCTTGCCGACGCCGCCCATGCCGTCCAGGGCGGAGACCACGACGGTCCGTCCGCCTGCGCCCGCGAGGCGGTCGGCGAGGGTCTCGGCCTCCTCGGTGCGGCCGGTGAAGTCGGGCAGGCCGGACGGGAGCTGGTCGGGAGCCTGCCAGCTGTCGGCGGTGGCGTCGGCGGTGGGTTCGGCCGGGCCTGCGGTGGCTTTCGCGGGCAGCAGGGAGGCGTCCTCGCGCAGGATGCGCAGCTGGAGGTCGGCCGGGCCGTTCTCGCCGGGCGGGAGCGAGGCGCGGGCGTCCTCGTACACGGCGAGCGCCTCGGCCTTGCGTCCGGCCTGGTAGAGGGCGCGCATCAGGACGGCGGTGAGCCGGGGGCGGCCCGGCTGCTCCAGGGCGAGGGCGGCGATCGCGGCGGTGAGGTCGGTGCGGTCGCCGAGATCGGCGTCCAGTTCCAGTTCCGTCTCCTTGGCCGAGATCCGCTGCTCGGTGAGGCGGGTGCGGACGGCCTCGGCGTGCGGCCCGGGCAGTCCGGCCAGGGCTTCGCCGACCCACAGCCGGTGGGCGCGCCGCAGCACCTCCCGGACCTCCTGCGGCGGCGCGTCCGCCTCGCGCAGCCGTCCGGCCTCGGCCACCAGCGCCTCCCAGGCGGCGGCGTCCACCTCGGCACCGGGCGCCTTGAAGGCGTATCCGTCGCCGACCCGGACCAGCGGCATCCGGTCCGGGTCGTCCCCGGCGTACGGCCGGAACGCGGTGCGCAGCCGGGAGACGGCGAGCTGGACGGCCTTGCGCGGATCGGCCGGCGCGGCCCCGCCCCACACCCCCTCGACCAGCACCGAGGTCGCGACCGTCCGCCCGGCGGCGCCCAGCAGTACGGCGAGCACGGCCCGCTGCTGCGGCCTGCCCAACTGCAGTTCATGCTCCCCGTACCAGGCCCGCAGCGGTCCCAGCAGTCCGAACCGCAGCCCGGATCCCCCCATGTCACCCATGTCCCGTCCCCGAAAGTCGTTCTGCGCCGGGATCTCGCCAGTTCCGTCCGGACGGCGGTCCCCGTACCCCCGGCGGCCTATTCTCTGTCACAGATTGTGTACCGGATCGAGGGCTTCGAGGAGTGGGCGGTGGGGCTCGAATTCCACGTGCTGGGGCCGCTGCGGGTCCGGTACGAGGGCCGGGAGGTTGACCTCGGACGACCGCAGCAGCGGGCCGTCCTCGCCGCGCTGCTGTTCCCGCCGGGGCAGCTGGTGTCGACGGACCGGCTGGTCGAGAGCCTGTGGGGCGAGGACGAGAGCCGCTGGCCGAAGGACCCGATCGGGCAGATCGGCACCCATGTCCACCGGCTCCGACGTGCCCTGGGTGCGCCCGGGCTGCTGGTCGGGGCGGCAGGCGGGTACCGGCTGGAGGCGCCGCGCACGGCGGTGGACCTCTTCCGCTACGAGGCCGCGGTGACGGAGGCCGTCGCGCTGCGTCACCAGGATCCGCTACGGGCGCGCGAGATGCTGGCGCAGGCCCTGGGGGCCTGGGAGGGGAACCGTGCGCTGGAGGGGGTGCCCGGGACGTTCGCCGAGCGGGTCCGGGAGCGACTGGCAGCCGGGCGGTTCGCGGCGGTGAAGGCGCTGCTCGGCCTGGACCTGGCGCTCGGCCGGCACGCCGAGGCGCTGGAACCGCTGGCCGGGCTGGCGGCCGCGCACCCGCAGGACGAGGAGCTGCACAGGCTGCACCTGCTGGCACTGCACCGCTGCGGCCGTACCGCGGAGGCGCTGGCGGGGTACGAGGCGCTGCGGGAGCGGTTGGACGGGGAGCTCGGGCTCGAACCCGCCCCGGCGCTGGTCGAACTGGCGGAGCAGATCCGGCGGGGGGAGGCCCCGGTGCTGCTGCGGCGGATACCGAGGCTGCCGAGGCCGTGTCAGCTGCCGCCGGACAATCCGGACCTGGTCGGGAGGGCGGTACAGGTGAGGGAGGCGGAGCGGGTGCTGCGGGCGGGCGGTAGGCCGGTGCTGGGGCTGTCGGGCCCGGCGGGCTGCGGCGCGTCGGCGCTGGCGGTGCACGTCGCGCACACCGTCCAGGACGCCTTCCCGGACGGCCAGCTGTACGCGAGCGGGGGCGGCTCCGGCACGGTGCTGGCCGGCTTCCTGCGGGCGCTGGGGGACCGGACCGACTCCTCGGCGGGCCTTGACGAGCTGTCCGCACGCTACCGCGCCGCGCTCGCCGGGCGTCGGGTGCTGGTGCTGCTCGACGGGATGGCCGAGCCGGGGCCGCTCCTGCCGTCGGTGCCCGGCTGCGCCGCGGTGGTGGCGGGGGCCGAACCGGGCGCGCTGCCCGTGGACGCCGTACGGCTGGCGGTGGGACCGCTGGAGCCGCACGATGCCTACGAGCTGCTGGCCCGGATCGCCGGCGCGGACCGGATCCGGCGGGAGCCGGACGCGGTGGCCGAGCTGGCGGAGATCTGCGGCCACCTGCCTGTCCTGCTGCGGACGGCGGCGGAGCGGCTCGCTGCCCGGCCGCAGTGGACGGTGGCCGACCTGGTCAGGTGGTTCGCCGAACGGGGCTGAGTGCCGGGCCGCCGTGTGGGCGGCCCGGCTGGGGCCTACGGCCTGGGGGAGTACAGGTCGGAGGCCAGGACCACGGCCTCGGGGTCGTTGCCGTGGGGGACTCGGTCGCCGCCCCAGTAGACGGAGACGTTGCCGTTGTCGTTGACCGTCAGCTTGGCGTGCGGGTGGCCGTTGGTGCCGAGGGCCCAGCATTTGCCACCGTTGGCGGAGTAGACGACGAGGTTGCCGTCGCTCTGCATGACGGCCTTGTAGCCGCAGTTGTTCGTGCCGGTGGCCCAGACCGCGCCGTTGGGGTGGTAGATGACCAGGTTGCCGTCGGTCTGCATAATCAGCCGGGTGGTGGACGAGTCGACGTGCCAGCCCGGGTAGAGCGGCTCGTCGTCCCAGATGGTGTGGGTGCCCGGGTCGTACGCGGCCTGTGCGCTGCCCGCCCCCAGCAGCGTCCCGGCCAGTGCCAGCGCGGCGGTCGCCGCTACGACGGCCGTGCCTCGGAATGCCTTCATCGCCTTCATGTCCCCGTGTACCTCGTGGTTCTCTTGTGCGTTCGCGCCCGGGAGGTCCTCGGTGCGCTGTGTGAGCACGATCTTGGGGGGAGGCGGTAGACAAACGATGAACGCCCGCGTTGATCGGTGTCCGCGGGCAGGGCCGGGCCGGGCCGGGCCGGCCCCACGGCGACCCGTGGCATTTGGCTTGGGCCCGGAGTAGGAGTACTGTCTCCTAGTCGCCTGACAGGGAGCACCGGACACGCAGCTGCGCGGACGGTCCCGGAGCGGCCAATCCTCTGAAACACCACTTCCCGGTTCGGGCCGGGTCGCTTCGTCGTTTTCACGTCGCGGCCTGGTGCGTATTCGGTGTGCGCGTTTTATCGGGTTGCGGTCGGATTCGCTTTTCGGAGCGGAGGTCGGCTAGAGTTTGAAACGTCGGACGGGGCGTCAAACCCCAGAAGACACCGGCGAGTTGGATGAACGAAGCCCCGGAAACGGAGCGGAAAACATCTGATAAGCTGGAAACACGAAAGAACGAAGCCCGGAGGGTCC